>JAFSYZ010000272.1 GCA_017455785.1 Candidatus Methanomethylophilaceae archaeon | reverse complement strand
GCGATATTCGTCAGCATAATCGATCATATATGACGCCGGAGGAAGGGCGATGGCGATGTAGATTAGCAGAAGCGACAGAAGTTGGCATGCTATACCTATCTGTACCGTCCTCCTAGCATGTAGACGACCCCAGATCTCCCCGATGACGTCTGTCATAAGGAACGTCCATGGATAGGAGATGACGGCAGCCGAGAACTCGAACGGTCCGATGGCGATGATCTTGGATGCACAGACATTGGAAACCAGAAGTGCTGTGATGAGCACACAGTTAAGTAACATCAGATTCGTCTCGTTCTAATCCATTCCCGTCACCTTTGATGATCGATCGGCATTATATTGATAGGAAAGAAACGATTATTACTTTTGGGGAACTTCGACGATGAATGATTCATCTGTTTATTTACGGCACTGTAATAAGCCATGAAGAAGTTTATCATCCATGGAGAATTCAGACACATCTTCTTCCTATCCGTTGAATGCGGAGGGCAGGCCCATAAAGAGCGTTAAGAAGAAAATTGTGTCCGTGATTCTTTCTGTCTTTTTCAATGGTCTGGGGCATATATATCTGGGCCTTTGGAAGCGTGGATTGGCATACATCTTTGTCGAACTCCTGATCAATGTCAGTATGGTGACCCTCTGGCAATTCGAGAATGACTTCAGCATATTGTACGGTGCGGGCTACCTGATCCTATGTATTATTTCCATTCTGATGTGGTTCAATTGCGCAGTGTCCGCAGTGAAATGGACCGAACGGAACAATTCCGAGTGGTACAAGTCCAACGGTATTCCCGTACCGGAATCCGGTGGTCCCACGTGGCCCTCCCCTGAAATCCTTGATCCCATAGGGCTGTCACACAAGGCAAAACACATACCGAAGACCAATCCTCAGGAGATGCTGGATAATCCGCGGAAGACCATCGTCATGATGTCATTGATAGTCAGCATAACTTTCATCGTGATCAAGGTGAACGGCTTCCTGGATACTATGTGGGTATCCCGCATCAGCGGTGCTGCCACAGCTGCGATCTCAGCAGTCAATCCGCTGTTCACTGTGGTCAGTTGTATGGGGGTCGGTATAGGAGTAGGAGCATGCATCTGCATCTCGTATTCTCTCGGTAAACGTGATTATTCCAAGACCCAGGAATTGGCCGAAGCGGCCGTGTTCATGGCCCTGAGTGCATCGATACCCACCATATTGTTCTTATTGGTCGCGTTAGAGCCCGTGGTCTCGGTACATGAGGCCAATATCGCGGAAATGGCCAGGCAGTACGTCATACCTTTGGCCATAGGATGCCCGTTCATCATACTATCAGGAGTATTGACCAGTCTGCTCAAGTCAGAAGGTGCCGTGGCCAAGATGGCCTTCTGCACAATGGTAAGTGTACCTGTGAATGCGATCTTGACGCCTTTCTTCATTAATGAACTCAATATGGGGGTATCAGGTTCGTCAACTGCAACTGCCGTAGGGATGTTCGTATCAGCTTTACTTTCATTTTTGATGCTGAGATTCGGTAATTATCATTTCAAGATACGTCTGAGGGTGCCCACGGAGTCATCCATCAAGGAGATCACAGGGACAGGTGGCCCGGTTGCCATAGATACACTGGTCTTCGGTCTTCTGACGTTGGCTCAGACTGTCGTGGTTACGATCAAGACCGGTTCTATGACACTTTCCGTCGTCCAATTGGCCTTCACATTCCCCAATCTGATGTTGATCATCTCCGATTCCATTTCCTCAGGGTCCATGCCTGTTTGTTCTACTCTTGCAGGTGCACGTAAGATCGGTGAAATGAAGCATTCCATGGGATTCTCCGTCAAGATCACGGTCATCCTGGCACTTCTATCATCAGTGGTACTTCTTCTGTTCGCGGAACCAATCCTATCAATATTCTCGTCCGGTAACTCCGTCAATATCACGGATGAGCTCATCCTGTGTGCCCGCATATACGCTTTGTCGATCCCATTCTTTCTCATAAGCAGGGTGTTCACCGGATTCCTACAGACGGTCAGGAAGGCATACATCTCCACACCGGTGAACATAGTGATGATGTCGATCAAGATCCTGATAATCTACCTCCTAGCTTCAGCTGCATTGGAGGTTGTTATCATAGAACTGGTGATGTACGCCATGACCGCCATCGTGATGGGCACTATCCTCCTAAGGGCCCTCAAGAGATACGATCCGGATGCTGTGGATAGTATGTTAGACAATAAGTTCACCTATCTTTGGATGTTGAATAGGCAGGTCAAGTCATAGAGCCGATATGTAGGTTCGGTTCTCTATTATATAGATAATCGGTTCTTCTAGTCACGTATGTGACTATATCGATAGTCATCTTTTGATGATTTCGTGATAATCTGAGTCTAGAATGCGATAAAATGAGGTACGAACGAACAACAACAGGGACTTTCATCAGTCGTCCCAACAGATTCATCGCCAAAGTAGAGGTCGGGGGGCGCATAGAGACTGTTCACGTCAAGAACACCGGTCGGTGCCGTGAACTTCTAATTCCCGGAACCAAGGTGATCCTTTCCGTTCCCGATAACACGAACAGGTCGACGCCGTATGATCTGATCGCCGTATGGAAAGGGAACAGACTCATCAACATGGACAGT
>JAFSYZ010000271.1 GCA_017455785.1 Candidatus Methanomethylophilaceae archaeon | reverse complement strand
CTTGACCTTATCGGGATTGGAGCCGTCTCCCATCACCGAGAGGGCATCCTGTTTACCGTATGCCTTGACGAATGAGTTCAGACCTCCGAGATAACCGTAGACATCATCGATGTCAAGCAAGTCGATCTCCCTATCCGGCATATTCTTCACCGTGATACCGACCTTGCTGAACCTCTTGATGAACTGATCCTTCATGCTCACACCGGACATCCCACGCCCGTATGCATGACTACCCCATGCGATGTAAACATCCGCAAGGTCCTGAACTGTCTTCCAGTTACCCGCCTCTATCGCATGGTTTATACCCGGTCCGTAGGCACCCGGGGGACATCCGAAGATACGGACGGAGTTCACCATCCTCGCCTCGTCTATCGAAAGACCGTCGGCTATCGACTCGACTATGTCCTTACGGAGATTGGCTGCGAGATAATTATCATCATCCGATTCATCCAATTCCGCTACAAGTTTCACAGCATCGTCTATGAGGTCGATGAGATTGGGGAACGCATCCCTGAACAGACCTGTGATACGAACGGTGACATCTATCCTGGGTCTTCCCAATTCCTTCAGCGGAATCACCTCAAGATCTATGACCTGCCCGCCCTTATCGGACCATACAGGTTTTACTCCCATTAGCCACAGGATGTAAGCGACGTCGTCACCGTTGTTCTTCATGGTGTCCGTGGCCCAGATGATGAATGCTATCTCTTTAGGATAGCATCCCTTCTCGTCCATGTAGTACTTGATCATCTGGTCGGCCATCTTCTTCCCGATCTCCCATGAGGCGGGAGTCGGAACGATCTCCGGATCGATCCCGTAATAATTCCTCCCCATAGGAAGGATGTGCGCGTTACCTCTGGTCGGAGCGCCTGCCGGTCCCGGAACGATATATCCGCCATTCAGACCGTGCATCATGTTGTCCATCTCATCGGTCATATGCCTCAGATTGGGCACCAGTGTCTCACAGGTGTATCTTACCGATGTACGGAGGTCGTCATCCATACCATGGGCGTATCCCTCCGCGATGTCCATGCTCTTCACGATATCATAATCCACCGATCTGAAGTCCCTGAGCATGGACATGATGTCCTCATCCAGACCGTCCAGGATCTCCGAGTTGGTTATTCCGTCGGTCAACTGCGATGGATTCTCCTTAAGTGTATCTGTATCGTACCCTCTGACCTTTATGAACGAATCCCTGAGCGAGGGTATCTTCCCGTTCCTCAGTCTCATCATCCCGTAGACCATCTCATCCAGAAGTTCACCCTCGGGTGCCCTACCCAGGATGTGCAACCCGTCCCTGACCAATGCATCCTTCACATCATTGATGTAATCGTGAACGTTTGCCAGGTACGGTTCCAGTTCCTCAGCGGTGACATCCGCAGGGATCTTCAGCTCCTCGAACATATCAGCCTTCTTTATCGCTTCCAGGATCTCCCGGCGGATAGCGACCTTCCTCTCATCCCTGGCAGCCTGTGCCTTGAAATACTCCTGTAGAGGGTTCTCGATAGAGGACAGTTCCTCATAGGTACCTCCGCGTATCATCGTCGGGCACATATGTCCTATCAGCACGGATTCCGACCTGCGCTTGCATATGATACCCTCTCCAGGATCATCGATGATGTAGGGATAGATGTTCGGGATACCTTCCAGTACAAGATTGGGGAAACATTTCTGCGAGAGGGCGATGCTCTTTCCAGGCAGCCATTCCAACGTACCGTGGGTACCGATATGGAATATCATGTCGACCTTGAAATCGTACCTCAGCCACCTGTAGTAAGCCAGGTAGGAATGGGGCATGGGCATAACGGGATCGTGATATATGGCCTCCAGCTGATCCGACCATGACCTCAGAGGTTGGAACCCGATGAATATGTTACCGTTCATCAATCCGGGGATCACTATCTTACCGTCCTCGACGGTGACATTTCCTGGGGGCGCCCCCCACTTCTCCTCTATGCGCTTTTTATTGAAATCAGGTATCTTCTCGTAATGTGCCAGATACCTCTTCTTATCGATCATGTCGACAGCTTTCTCCCTGATTCTCTGGGGAGAGCTGTACTCCAGATCGTTGGTGATATTGTCGAGTATCTCGTTGATCAGCGCCTTACCGTTTTCCGGCACGTGATCGAGGGTGTAACCCTCCTTATCCAGGCGGATGAGCATATCATTGACGCTCTCTATGGAATCCAATCCTGCGGCACCTCCTATCCTACCGGATTCCGGACGGGACTGCCACAGCATTATGGCGACCTTCCTTTCCTCGGGTTTTTTCTTGGACAGCCTTGCCCATATCCCTACGGAATCCACCAGATAGTGTATCCTCTCCTCCAACGGGGAGTATCTCTTCGCCCCTCCGACGGAGTTCTCGTTGCTGGCGAAGGGCACCGATATTATCTGACCATCCAGCTCAGGCCAGATGATGCTGATCATGAACTCGTTCTTGGAAAGACCGACAGTTGTCTCCTCGTAGTCCATGAAGTGACCTGAAAGGTTCATCGTCTGTATGACTGGAACATCCGTCATTGTATGGAAGAAGTTCTGTTCGTCGGGGGTACCGATACCGTCCACCTGTTTCGCACTGTTCAACTGAGAGAACGGTGCGGCCATGATCAGGACGTCTATTCTCTTCCTGTCACCGTCCATCATGTAGTCCCTGACGACGGCCATGGAATTGCTGGTGCCGTCCACCTTCCTCAGGACAGGTGAGAAAAACACGGGGATGACGTTCATCCCCTGCCTCTCGATCTCCCGTATCAGATAATCGATATGATCCAGATTGTCGAATATCCACAATGTTGCGGGGAACATCAGACCTATCGTCGGGATGTCGTCCTTGATGTTCCTCCTCAGGTACTCTTCCAAGGATACATCCCTGTCGAAATCCGGATGATAGATACCGGATTCCCTGTTCATCTTGGGTTCCGGCACATCTATCGGACCGATAATCTTGCTGTACAGCCAGCAGATGATCCCACGGTCGTTCATCTGACCGCGTGCCTTCATGAACTCCCCTATCAGGATGTAGTCCTGATCATTGCCTTTGAACAAATCCCTGTACAGTAATCTGACATCCATGTTCCCGGAATAGATGTAAACGTAAGCGTTGGAATCCCTGAGCACGGATTCGTACTTGGCGAACCTCTTCATCCTTGCGGGTTCGGTCATGCAGCGCATAAGAACCAGATCGGCATCCTTCGTCCTCTCCACCAATTCATGGTAGAGCAACGGATCCTCGTCTATGGCATCAGCATTGGCGAAGAACAGATCGATATCGCAACCTGTCTCATCACGGAACTCGTTGACCGCCTTCTCGATGGTCCTTGCATCGGAGCTCTGAACGGACAGGTTGATGATCTTCAGCCGCTGCATAAGGATTCGATATATTGAGGACGGATTTAACCTCTGTTAGATGAAGTAACACGATTCTTTCCTTAACTAGTATATTAGATGTGCCTAAAATGGATAGATTATCCAATCAACTCTAAATAGGCTGATTTTGGTCCTTCGAGTGTTTATAGGGTGAGACAAATGAGCGACATAATCACTATCACCAATGTCGTCAAGAAATACGGTGAGAAGACCGCATTGAACGGTCTGAACCTCACTGTCCGTGAAGGAGAACTTTTCGGATTCCTAGGTCCAAATGGTGCAGGGAAGACCACCACCGTTAGATGCGTCACGTCACTTACCAATTTTCAAGAAGGTACGATCATCGTTGACGGTCATGATGCCGTCAAGGACCAGGTCGAAGCGAAGAAGGTCATGGGCTTGATCCAACAGCAGATCTCCCTCGACAAGGACCTGACCATCAGGGAGAACATGATCTCCCATGCCATGTACCACATGATGAACAAGAAGGACAGGGATGCGAAGATCAAGGAACTGAGCGATTACTTCGATCTTGGCGAATATCTCGACAAACCTGTAGATTCACTATCAGGTGGATGGAAGAAGAGGGCAGCCATCGTATGTGCAGCCCTTCACAGTCCGAAGGTATTGTTCTTGGACGAACCAACATCCGGATTGGATGTGAACGCCAGACGTCTCCTATGGGATATCATCAAACTGATGAATCAGAAGGGCACTACCATTTTCCTCACAACACACTACATCGAAGAAGCAGAATTACTCTGCGACAGGGTAGGGATCATCGATCATGGTAAGATAATAGCCCTTGACACCCCCGCTGCACTTTGTGAGAGCGTCGGGAAATACGCTGTGGAGTACATGGTGGACAAGAACACCAAGTACAAGTACTTCAAGGACCAGGATGAGGCGAAACAGTTCGCGTCCACATTGGATGTGAGCAACAACGTCCTTCTCAGAAGGACCAACCTCGAGGATGTGTTCGTGGAACTCACAGGCACACACGTGGGGGTGTGAAGATGGGTAACTTCTTCAAGCAAGTGTACTACATCAGCTGGGCGGACCTGATGTTCATGAAGCACAACTTCTGGAACATCCTCATTATGACGGTTATGAGCCCGTTGCTCTATCTGATAGCGTTCGGTTACGGATTGAGGACAGGGACCAGTGATATCGGTGTACCGTATGTGGCGTTCGTCATCCCTGGTATCGTGGCATTGTCGTCATTGTCGTCATCCTTCGCTTCCACATCCACGAGGATGAACGTCCAGAGACTGTACTACAAGAGCTTCGACGAGATGATGATGTGTCCACTCAGCACCTCAGCTATCGTATTCGGCAAATGTATGCTCGGACTTATCCGCGGTCTGTTGGGATGCAGTCTGATGTACGCCCTCGGAATGGTGTTGGAACCTGAGTACATCTCATTCAATGTACTGGTGGTCGCAAGCATCCTGATGAGCTGTATGGTGTTCTCCATGCTCGGTATGACCGCTGCATTATTGGCGAAATCGCACCAGTCCATGGCCACATTCAACAGTCTGATCATCCTGCCGATGAACTTCCTCTGCGGTACGTTCTTCTCGGTAGATTCATTGAACCCGATCTTCCAGGCGATCCTGTACTGTCTCCCGCTCACGCACGCGAGCCAATGTATCAGATCCGCGGCACTGCCAGATTATCTGGATTTCACATGGTTATCGTTCGCGGCACTGTTCATATTCGGCCTTGCGTTCTACGTGATAAACTACCACCTGCTCAAGACCAGGAAAGTCTGAGAATAATGGCGGCCTAGTGCCGCCATAGATACCTTCAAAATCATTCCTCGATCATCTTGATCAAGTGGTTTATGTAGATGTCCTGAAACTCCTTGTGCTCCAGAAGGCCTTCAAGAACACATTCCACATCATAACCCAATTTGAAGAACCTGGACCTTAATGAATCGTCTTCGTAACCTGCCATATCGTTGATGGCATGATCCCCTGCGACCACCATGAACGGCACCAGACAGATCGACCTGTAATCCTTCTCAGTGATCTTCTCGATAGTATAATCAAGACTCGGGAACCCTTCCACGGTGGTGACATAGACATCCTCGATGCCGTTCTTACGCAACCTCATCTGAAGTTCGCTGTAACATGCATTGGCAAAGTGATCGGAACCGTGTCCCATCAGGACCATCGCCTTACCGGTATCGCCTTCCTTCAGGAACCTGTTCATGTACACGTTCTTGATGCCTTCGATGGATGCCGCATAGTCCTCTCCGCATGAGAGCATCGCGCCGCCTATCCTGACGGTGTAGAACCTGTTCCTGAAACCGTCGGTGATCATCCTGATGTCGTCGTACTCGATTCCGTTGATGATGTGCGTAGGAAGGACGATGACATGCTTGAATCCCTCGTCGACCAACCTCTGCAGCGCCTCGGTGATGTAGTCCACCTTGATGTTGTCCCTCTTCCTCAGAATCCTGATGACCATCTTACTGGTGAAAGCACGCCTGACATCCCAATCCGGGAACTCCTCAGCCACCCTTCTCTCCAGTACATCGATGGTCTTTTCCCTGGTCTCCTTGTAACTGGTACCGAAACTGACGATCAGGATGGCATCTTTCTTCATGATATCAGATCTCATATCCCCTTGGGGTTATGATGTAACCATTCTCGATGTAAGTTTGCGAATTGCCTATGATGACTATACTGAACATATCCACATCGGCCTTGTCCAATTCACCTAGTGTGGTAACCTGCTTGCTCTCGTCATCCCTTCCTGCATTGCGTACGATACCGACAGGAGTATCAGCGGACCTGTGCTTCAAAAGGATCTGCTGTGCCTGATTGAGGTAATCCTTTCTGGTCTTGCTCTTGGGATTGTACAGACAGACGATCATGTCCCCCTGTCCTGCACAGTCCACACGTTTCATGATAAGGTCTATGGGCGTCATCAGATCCGAAAGACTTATGATCGCGATATCGTGCATGAGCGGTGCACCGAGAACTGATGCGGCCGTAGATGCTGCCGTGATTCCGGGGATGACATCTATTTCGATGTCCGACTTCATATCGAATGCCAATTGATAGATCGCACCTGCCATGCCGTAGATGCCCGAATCTCCGGAAGATATGATGGCGACATCCTTCCCCTCCTCGGCCTCTTTGATCGCCATCTTACAACGGTCGATCTCCTTCATCATGCCTGTGGCCTTGTACTCCTTGTCCGGGAAATAGGGCTTGATCATGTTGACATATGCAGTGTATCCGACCACGATGTCCGCGTTCGCGATGGCATCCGATGCCCTGAAAGTCATGTGTTCCTTTCCCCCGGGGCCGAATCCTACTACGTGCAATTTTCCTTTCATGATGGAGTCTCCAGATGGGTATCCGTACGAACATATAAGTCCGCATAAGTTGGATATTACATCCAACCTAGTGTTCTTCCTAAAGGGACACAACTATTTTAATTGGTGCTTACATCCAAATTATCGTGATTTGAAGTGACAGATGACGATGGCCGTTACGTTTTTGTCAACAACAAGAAACTGAGGATGGGGCACACCACAGGTACATGTGCAGCCGCAGCGACCAAGGCCGCAGCTCTGTCATTGATCACGAAGAAAAATGTTAATTCCGTTCAGATCCACACGCCGAAGGGGATAATCTTGGATCTCCCTGTTGAGGATCTCTCATTCGATGAGAAGGAAGCGAAATGCGCCGTCAGAAAAGACGGCGGCGATGACATCGATGTGACACACAACACATTGGTATACTCGAATGTCACACTCACGGATTCAGGAATAGATATCGACGGAGGATTCGGTGTCGGGATAGTCACAAGGAAAGGATTGGATCAGCCCGTAGGTAACGCAGCTATCAACAGGGTACCCCGTGCGATGATAAAGGAGGTGTTGGAAGATATCATGTTCACCTACGGCTACAACGGCGGTTTCAAGGTGGTAATCAGTGTACCCGCAGGCATCGACCTTGCGGATAAGACGTTCAATCCACGCCTGGGAATCGAGGGAGGGATATCCATCCTCGGCACCAGCGGCATAGTCGAACCGATGAGCGAGATAGCCCTCATAAACACAATCAAGACAGAGATGGACATGCGCACGGCCAACGGTTGGGATACGATATTGGTAGTGCCCGGTAACTACGGAAAGGAATTCACGGAATCATTGCCTGGTATAGACCCCGAATCGGCGGTGAAATGCAGTAATTTCGTCGGAGAGATGCTGGACCATGCCTGTTCACTGAAGAAGGATGTCCTTCTGATAGGTAACCTGGGGAAGATGGTCAAATTGGCCGGCGGAATAATGAATACGCATTCGCGCAACGCAGACTGCAGAATGGAGATACTCGCATCCAATTTCATAATGGTCGGCGGAGACCTTGAGACGGCCAAGGAGATCATGAACTGCATCTCCACTGACGACGCCTTGGACCTGATAAACAAGGCAGACCTCCTGAAGGAGGAATCCAAATTATTGATCGACAAGATCGAATATCACGTGAACCACCGCACAGGAGGTAACATCAACACCGGTGTCATCGTGTTCTCATCAGTCTACGGATTGTTGGGGATGACCAGCAAGGCAGAGGAACTTCTAGAGAAGGTGAGGAGGCAGGGATCATGATAATCAAAGTGGTGGCATTCTCCACCAACGGATGCAGGACAGCACTGAGGATCAAGGAATCCTTCCCGGAGGAGGACATCGAACTGTTCGCTAAGACCAAATGCGACACATTGGGCATCCAAAGGATCGAGGGTAAGACCAGCGAGTGGACCGGAGAGATGTTCAAGGTCTCGGATGCCATAGTTTTCATCGGTGCTACAGGTATCGCGGTCAGGTACATCGCACCTTATGTGAAATCCAAGACGACCGATCCCGCTATCATATCCATGGATGAACATGGCAGATGGTGCATCGCATTGCTCGCGGGGCATATCGGCGGGGCCAATGCACTGACCGAACGTATCGCCACACGTCTCGGTTCCGAACCCATAATCACCACAGCTACCGACCTGAACGGTAAGTTCTCGGTGGACACGTTCGCAACCGTCAACGGACTTAGAATAATGAGCATGAAGCTCGCGCAGGACATCTCCGTAGGCGTACTGAATGACGAATTCGTCGGACTGTCGTCGGATATTGACATAGGGGGTGATGTGCCCAAGGAGCTCACTGTAGCAGATGAGGGTCCGTTCGGGATATCGATATCATCCGACCCGGAGAAGAAACCGTTCGACAGGACGCTGAGACTCATCACCATGGACATCGTCCTCGGTATCGGATGCAAGAGGGATACGGATCCTGAGAAACTGAAGGGATTCGTCCTCAGGATGTTGGAAAAGGAAGGCATCGCCAAGGAAAGGATCGCAGCGATTTGCAGCATCGACCTGAAGAAGGACGAGGAAGCGATCCTGTCGTTCGCCAGATTCGTACGCTCACCTGCGATGTTCTACACCTCAGAACAATTGATGTCTCTGGAAGGAGAGTTCTCAAAATCTGAATTCGTCAAATCGGTGACGACCGTTGATTGCGTCTGCGAACGCTCGGCGATGATGCCTTACGGCGGAGAACTCGTACTGAAGAAGACAGCCGAGAACGGTATGACCTTGGCCATATGCAAGAGGAGATTGGATGTGAAATTCCCATGAGGTCGGTATTCATATTCTCAGGGACCACCGAAGGACGCAGACTGTCCGAGGCCATAGCGAACAAGGGTATCGACGTCCATGTTAGGGT
>JAFSYZ010000270.1 GCA_017455785.1 Candidatus Methanomethylophilaceae archaeon | reverse complement strand
TGTGCGTTCTTCTCATTTTATCCTATCCTCTCATGAGGTTTACTGACGACCCATTAATAGAGATATATAAAAACAATGGCACGCGCGTCCTTAGAGGAAACTAGCTCTGTACCTGGAATGAAGTGTCCGCACTCAACTGTTTTGTGCTGTCACGGACCGGTCAGAATACTGTTTGGAGTCGATGTTGATGTAATAGAAGTTCAAGTCCAGGGATTTGGCCTGTTTGATATCCTCGGAGATATCGATCTCTCCGGAGGAATCGTCCTTTATCACGATGTTCAGACCGTCATCCATGCGGATCAGGACATCTATCTGATGGGCCATGGGATCTTTGTAAGCATGGTCTATCGTCTTACCGACCACATCCTTGATCCCGTCCAATGCAGAACTGATGACTTCATCGCTGAGGGAATGATCTGAAAGGGCTTTTTCGATGTCTATCAGCATACTCTTCAACTCCTCCTTATCGTTGTGTATCGAACCGGAATATATCGGCGGTACATCGTACTTCTCCCCCCGTAGCATCATAAGATCGTCAATGGATGTGGGGAACCTGTGGTTGCGGATGCATGCTATCACCACAACGGTCGCAAGCATGAGCAGGTCCGACAACAGGAAACTGATCCAGATGGCATTTTCGTCGATGACGGGGGAAAGAGCGAGAACGATGACGAACATCAGGATGACGCTCCTGTATACGATCAACACATTGGACATCATCTTGTGCTTGGTGGAGTGGTACATGTACAATAATATCATGCACAGAGCGGTGGTGGGGATGCTGAATGCGAACCATCTGAGACATGTCAGGGCCGCCTGACGTTTCTCTTCCCCGCTGACAAGAAGATCCGTGATATCCTCCGAGAGGATCAGGACCAATACCATCATCAGGACTGTTATCACAAGAGAGGCCTTGGACAATTCCCTTATCGAATCGTTCAGCGACCTCCTGTCCCCTAGTGGGTAGAACGTACCGCTGAGGACCGTGGACATGATGGCACAGCCTATGAATATGGGCACCAACAGATGGAGGACCACACTCTGTGCGGTAAGACATCCGACAACTACGATGCCGCTGGTAGAGATGAAGAGATTCAGGAAATAGTAACGGAGTGTCATGCAGACCCTCTGAAGGATGCTGCGGAATCCGATCCTGTACATGCTCTTCATCCCCTTCAGCAGGTCCGTCGGCGGTCTGATGACCATATTGCGGCCCTTGATGCGCATGTGTACAGGCAACAGCATTAGCGCAACGACGCTACCGATCGCTACGGATATGCCGACACCGAAGGATCCGAGCCTTTCCTGGATGGTGATCCACACCGATGCTATGTCGATTATGATGAACACTGCGAAACATGTCACGGCCAATGGCCTGTCATTGTCCATCCTCAGGAACATGACCGCTATCTGCAGGACGATCAAGGGTATGGCGGATATTCCCATGGCCGAAACGTAATCGGCCGATATGATCGAGGACAGAGGGGTATCGCCCTGCTGGATGAGATAGGAATAGATCAAGCATATCGCGAAGAATATCAGACCGAGGATGATACCTACGATCATCGCCACATTGTAGACATTAATGGCATTGTCGGAACGCCCATGGGCCAGATATCTCGAGAACAGAATGGAACTCCCCGTTGCGACCATGCTTCCCGTGATGGATATGAACCATGTCAGATAGGATGGGACGCTGATGGGCACCACATCCTCTCCGCTCAGCCATATCGCCGCAAGGAACGTGTTGATGAACGTCGCCACTGTGGATATCAACGATACAAGTATCGTGATAGGCAGATATGTCCTCAGGATATTCCGGATCAAGAGGTTTTGGACCATTCAGGATACCCGAACAAGTTCAAGTTAAAAATGGGTTCCCAGATTTTAACCGAAATTTCGATTGACGATCAATCGACCTCAAATTACGTCCACGTCGATCCTTCCATATCCGTTGCTGTTGATGAAATCCGCCGATGATTCGGCCTTATCCAACATCAGCGGGTCGCAGATCAGGACGGAATCCTTACCGGAAAGGCAGTTTGAGTGATGAAAGAAGGAATACGAACGCACCTGAAAGGGCGACCGTCATCTTCTGTTCCGGATTCTCCCTGAGAATCTTGCGGAGCTTCATCACTCCGACCACTACGAACGGAATCATGACAACGAACCATACTACACACCATATAGGATCTAAGTAACCTTCCATAATGTGCATGTGATACTTCCTTATCGGACTATACATCCGATATGAATGTCCGTAATGTTACGAATATAAAAATTGGATGTATAATCCTACAATATTTAGGTAGCCCAAAAAGATTTATATACGGCAAATGTCGGATTATTTACGGTTTTCCTTGATTCCCAATCGTTATTATCAATGATGTTTTACCCCCTACTATGACCGACGAACTGTTCCACGATGACGGATACATATCCGAATTCGAAGGGGAGATCACTGCTGTGAACGGAGATTACATCGCCCTCGGGGGTACCGCATTCTACCCCGGAGGAGGGGGACAGGTCTGCGACACGGGTATAATCAACGGTCTCAAGGTCACAGAGGTCTTGGAGAAGGATGGAGAGATCTTCCACAAGGTGCCCGGCCATTCCTTCAAGGTCGGTGACAGGTACTGGTGCAGCGTGGATTGGGACAGACGTTACGATCTTATGAAAGGACATACGGGTGAACATCTTCTGTTCAACGCTTTGCACCGTCAGGATCCTGAACTGAGCATCGTCAAGATCTTCATCTCACCCGAATCGAAGTTCGTCGTGGTCAACAAGGACATCGGATGGGACCTGATTTCACAGGCGGTAAGGTTCGCCAACCAGGTCATATTGGAGAACCATGCCGTGAGAAGGTCCATGATGAGCAGGGATGACCCGGACATAGAGAAGATAAGGGTCAAACTGGAGAGGATCGAGGAGAAGGAGATAAGCGTCGTGGAGATCGAAGGTGTCGATCTCGCAGCTTGCTGCGGGATTCATGTGATGGAGACCTCCGAACTCGGTGCTATTTTCGTCAGCAAGAAGACCTCCGCCGGAAAGGACGGTTTCGAGATACACTTCGAGGTAGGGGAGAAGGCGATACTCGAT
>JAFSYZ010000269.1 GCA_017455785.1 Candidatus Methanomethylophilaceae archaeon | reverse complement strand
TTGAACGGCTTCTCATGGAGCAGGAGCTTGAACCCGTGCCTGTCGGCCAGTTTCCTCATCAACGTCATGACGAGGAGGTTGTGGTCCACCGCCCTGTTCATCTCCTCGTACATCGGTGCCAATTCGAACTGGTTCGGTGCCACCTCGTTGTGCCTGGTCTTGATGGGTATGCCCAGTTTGTATGCCTCGAACTCCAGGTCCTGTACGTACGCGAGGACCCTCGCCGGGATCGCACCGAAGTAGTGGTCGTCCAGCTGTTGGTTCTTGGCGGATGTGTGTCCGAGCAGCGTACGCTCGGTCATCAGCAGATCGGGACGGAGCTCGTAAAGCTCCTTGTCCACCAGGAAGTACTCCTGCTCCCATCCGAGATAGGATGTGACGTGCGAGACCGAATCGTCGAAGAGCTTCGCCACCTCGGTTGCCGCGGAACTAATCGCCGTTATGGACTTCAAGAGCGGGGTCTTGTAGTCCAAAGCTTCTCCTGTGTATGATATGAATACCGTGGGGATGTACAGCGTATCCCCCATTATGAACGCAGGCGACGACGGATCCCATGCAGTGTATCCCCTGGCCTCGAATGTGTTCCTCAGACCGCCGTTCGGGAACGAGGATGCATCCGGTTCCTGCTGTGCCAGCACGGCACCCGTGAACGTCTCTATGGACTCCCCGTGCTTTACCGGGGTGGTGAACGAATCGTGCTTCTCCGCGGCACCTCCGGTCAAAGGATGGAACCAATGGGTGTAGTGTGTCGCACCCATATCCAAAGCCCATTGCTTCATACCGTCGGCGACGTACTCAGCAGCGTCCTTGTTGATCACGACACCCTCGTCAATGGCATCGTAGATCATCTTCCTGGTCTCCGGAGGGAGGTACTTCCTCATGGCAGGTCTATCGAATATCATGCTTCCATAATACTTCGAGACGAGTCTTGCGGGAGGCTCCACCTTCACAGGCTTGTGGGCGAACGCTTTCTCAACGGCTTCGAATCTGCTGTTCATGGTTGGGGTGATGATTATGAGATTATATAGTTACCTATTGTCGTGTTCATTCATCTTGACTATTGCACTTTTATTAGACATATGTCTAATATAATGAATATTTATTACGTTAAATGTACAATTGTATAATAATTTGATGAATTATTGTTCATTCTTCTAACAATACGCTCTTAGCACATCGATTCCGGGTGACAATCAGAATACCTAAAAACAGATAACACCTGATACCGCCCATGGACACCCTGATGGCGGCAAGATTCCCGTTCCTTGATGCAGCATCGCAACTTGCCAGGGAACAGAAGGTGGACATCGAGTCGCTGATATCCTCGGAGACGTTCGCGGACGCCAGGATCAGGGGCGTGGACAGGTTGGAGAATGCACTGGAGAGGTCGGAGGTCAACTACATCCCGCTGACGTCCCCGTACGAACATCTCATGGAGGTGATGTCGTACCCTTACGCCAGGATGATCGTCTCGATAATCGATGACCGTTTCCTCACCAAGAGATATGCATTATCCGAGGCCGTGAGGATGAACAGGCTCCTTGGAGAGGAGCAGCAGTCCACTGTCCTCAACATAGCCAGAGCATTGAATGTCAACTCCACTCTGGATGATGACAGACTGAAGATGCACTTCGCAGACTTCCTGAGATTCTCCACCAGGATCAAAAGTCAGGAGTGGAAACTGGTGAATTCCGAATTGGACAACGGTTATGTCTTCCTCACGCATGAGAAGTTCGACCGTCTCCTTCAGAACGCTCTACAGGACAGGATTGAATCGGAATTACCGCTCAAGGTCCCCGATGAATATGCTTCCGTGATGTCGAAGGACGTGCAGAGGATCAAGAACATACTGGAGAACACCAAGAGCAAGTTCGAGACGAAGTTCTCAGGCGAATTGGTCAACGAACAGCTGCCCCCATGTATCAGGACTCTTCTGGATAATGCACTGCATGCGGTCAACCTCCCACACAGCGGAAGGTTCGCCCTGGTGTCCTTCCTCCACACCATAGGAATGAATTCCGAACAGATACTGGCACTCTTCTCGCAGTCGCCTGATTTCGATGAATCCAAGTCCATGTATCAGATCAAGCACATCACCGGCGAACTGAACAATACCGACGGATACACCCCTCCGGAATGTCATACCATGAAGTCGAACGGCCTGTGCATAGAAGGGGACAATCTCTGTACCAAGATCAACCATCCGCTGACCTATTACAGGATAAAGACCGGGGCACCAAGGCCCCAGGAATGATTCATTCTATCTTGGACATGTTGTTCCAAGTGATTATCGCTCTCTGTACAGCGGTGATGTTACCCACGACCGCGAACCACAGCATCATGATCTCCAACCAGCAGATGTTGAACGAGGCACCTGCGATCTCGAAGGAGAAGGATGCGAAGTCACCGTTGGCCACGTTCAGGAATATGAACTGGAGGATCGGGAACACTGTAGTCAGGACCACCCTGTCGGCACGTCCCAGGAGACCCGCATACAGACGCGGTGCGCCTACGGCCTGTGCCTGAGTACCCATGTACGATGTTAACAATACACCAACCAATGCGGCCATACCCAGATACGGGTTGCACCATGCACTCACGGCTATGCCGCCGATCATAAACACGTCAGCGTACCTGTCGAATACATGATCCAGATAATCTCCCTTCTTGGATGCTTTGTTGTACATCTTGGCGACCTTGCCGTCAAGGGAGTCGAAATAACCGGAGAATATGACGATCACGGCACCCACTATCAACAGGATGTGGTTATCATGACTCATATACAGGACGATACCTGCTATCAATGCCAGTATGAGTCCGATCCATGATATCATATTGGGACTGACATTCTTACATAACTTGGCCACGGGAACTAAAAACGGATCTGCCTTCGATCTCTGTGTGTCTAGAACCATTCGTCCATCTCCTCACTCCAGTCGACATGCCCTGGGGTTACATCGGGGATATCTTCTCCGTTCATTATAATCCCTATCTTCGAGACCACCTGTTCAGGGGTAAGCTCCGTGCAATCTATCTCGTATGTATCGATGCCGGAATCGACGGATTCGCTCAATATCACATCCAGGACCTCGGTCTGGACGTTCTCCAGGATCTTCCTCTCATCGTAACCGCGCTGTTTCAGTCTGTCATATATGACATGAGGCTCGCACCTTAGTACGATGATCTTATCACAGTCCACGAAATGGGAAAGATGACCGTCCAGGAAAACCGTACCCTCGATGTCCTCAGACATGATGCTGTCGTTGAGCTTCTCAACATCCACATCATATGACCCAGCCTCCTCGTCGAATGATTCAAAGAGGCCGTGATCCTCGGCATAGGAATGGATGTCTATCACCCTGTATTCCTTTCTCAATATCGATGAGACAGTGGACTTGCCGACACCGGGGGTACCCGTTATAGCGACCAGCATGTCACACCTTCGTCAGTGCCTTGTCGGCACGTTCCATGACCATGTCCCATGTTGGGATGTTGGTCAGGGTACCGACCTTCTCCACGATGAACGATGATGTCGCTGCCGCCGTGATTATCGATTCCTCGATCGATAATCCATGATACTGTCCTGCATAGAACCCTCCCCTGAAGGAGTCTCCCGCACCAGTGGCATCGACCACTTTGTCCGCTTTGATTATAGGGAAATCGATCCTCGTACCGTTGAGGTGCAGTTCGCATCCGTCCGTACCCTTGGTGCACAGTATGAATGGGAAGTTTAGATGGTCGAATGAATCCGCATGCAGATACTTCAGAACGGATTCCGCCTCGAACCTGTTGCAGAACAGCATATCGCAGTTGGCCATGGCATCCGCCATCAGACGTTCGTTCCATAACCTGTGGATCTCCTGGGCAGGGTCGAACGCTATCATCCTGTCCTTTCCCTTCAGTTTCCTCATCAGATCGATATGGTAGGCAGGATCACCTGTGCAGAAATGCACGAACTTGGACTCTGATGCCTTCTTAATTAATTCTATACCGATTTTCGATGCGAAACCATGGGGTCCCTGGAAGAACAGTACCTTCTGGTCCAGATTGTGATCGTTCACCACCAATGCTGTGGATGTATCATAATCGTCAACCTTCACCAGTTCGTCGAGGCACAGGCCGGTCGATGACATGAAATCCTCGTATTTACGGGGGAAATCCGTCCCGACGAAGGATGATATCGCTGTCGGCACACCCAACGATGCCGCTACTACAGCGACATTGGCCGCCGTACCTCCGAGACTGGTCTCCTTGGTGAGGGCATCCTCGGTCGTATTCATACGCGGGAAGTCCTCCACGGACATTATCTGATCGATGGACACGTGTCCGTAGACGGTCAGGAAGGGCTTCATGTGCCTTCCTGCCATCCCGTGATGTAGCTGCGCTGCTCATCGGAAAGGGAATCTATCCTGACACCCATGGCCTTGAGCTTGTGCTCAGCGATTGTGACATCTATGCTGTTCGGTACGGTGTATACACCGTTCTTCATGTCCTTGTGGTTCTTCACAAGATACTCCAATGATAACGCCTGTACAGCGAAGCTCATATCCATGATCTCCGCAGGATGTCCCTGGCCTGCTGCAAGGTTCATCAGACGTCCCTCGCCTATGAGGAACAGTCTCTTGTCACCCAGATCGTACTCGTCCACGAACTCCCTGACGCGTGTGACCTTCTTGGAAAGGGATGACAGATCCTTCTTGTTGATCTCATTATCGAAGTGACCCACGTTACCCATGATGCAGCCGTCCTTCATCACCTGGAAGTGCTCCTTCCTGATGATATCCTTGCATCCGGTGACCGTCATTATGATATCGGCGATCTTCACGGCATCGATCATCGGCATGACCTCGAAACCGTCCATCTTCGCCTCGATCGCCCTGACGGGATCCACCTCCGTGACTATTACGGATGCCCCCAGACCCTTGGCCCTCATGGCGACACCCTTACCGCACCATCCGTATCCGGCGACCACCAGGTGTTTTCCGGATACCATCAAATTCGTGGCGTTCATCCAGCCATCGAATGCTGACTGTCCTGTACCGTACCTGTTGTCGAAAAGGAACTTCATCTTCGCATCGTTGACGGCCATCACCGGGAACTCCAGTTTCCCGTCGTTGGCCATGGCCCTGAGACGAACTATCCCTGTGGTGGTCTCCTCGTTCGCCCCCTTGATGTTCGGTAACAGTTCGCGTCTGGTGGTGTGCACCATGGCGATGAGGTCGGCACCGTCATCTATGATGTAGTCCGGACCCATGTCAAGTACCGCATTGAGATTCTTGTAGTACTCCTCCTGTGACTCGCCCTTCTTTGCATGTACATCAAGGTTGTATCCCTTCCTGAGTGCCAAGGCGACCGAATCGTCGGTGGACAATGGGTTGCAGCTTGCCAGCCTTATCTCCGCACCGGCCTCCGCCAGTGTGATCGCCAGTATTCCTGTCTTCGCCTCCGTGTGCAAGGCCATGGCGACCTTCAGTCCCTTCAATGGCTTCTCCTTACGGAACCTCTCCCTTATCTGTTGAAGCACGGGCGTGTGCATCTCGGCCCAGTGGAGTCTGAGCATACCTTTCTCGTACAATTCGTCGGTCATGTTACTGTGTCTCCAAGAAAGCAGATATCTCCCTCAGGAGTGCTCTGCGGTTATCGTCGTTGTTGTATGATGAGATCACCTTCTCGATCTCATCGTCCTTGCCCCTGAGCTCCTCCACGAAGCGGATTATGTTCTCAAGTGCTCTGGTAAGTTCGTCCGATATCGGGACCGTTGCGGTCTTGGATGTCCTCGAGATCGGATTGATGTCGATGGATATCACAATCTTGCCCATCTTCACCAATGCCTCGGCCCTGTCACCGTCCTCTATGGGAACAATGATCGTGTCACAATCATAGAGTGTCTTAGTACATAACGCACGGTCATGGTTGAGACCCGGGATCCTTGCCTCAGGTACCCTTCCCAATACCTCCTTGCATCCCTGTGATTCCATGTAATCGATCAGCAGTCCCATCCTCTCCTCGGTCCTATGGAAGATGTTGATCTCCAAAGGTGCAGGTATGGTCTCTGACAACCTGATCAGATTCTTGGCGTCCAGTACCGCCGCGTTGCCATTCACGCATACTAACGGTCTCTTGGCCTTCAGTAAGTATGCAGCGGCGACCTTCTCGGCCTCCAGGGATGGGGCCAATGTCCTCTCCCCCATAAGGTAGTCGAATGCCTCTCCCCTTCCGTGGGAGATAAGACCGGTAGGGTTCACCAATCCTTTCTCAACCATCTCGGCGAGGTGCTCCCTCACCATCAGGGACTTGTATCTTGGATGATCCTTTGGAATGCTCACGTCCTGTTAATGTTCTAAGGGATAACTAAAGGTTCTGCTGAACCGCCGCCGTAGTGGATGGTGCGCTCCGGGTTCT
>JAFSYZ010000001.1 GCA_017455785.1 Candidatus Methanomethylophilaceae archaeon | reverse complement strand
GTACTTCCACAGCGGGAAGAAGGGTCACCGCACGGATTCCTTCATGAGATGTGACAAAGCATCGTACTGTGTGTACGACAGCGGCGTGAAGGAGGAAGGCGATTGGGCATTGATTATCAGGTCGGTCATCGTCTTCGGAAGGATAGAGGTCATAGAGGACAGAGACGAGATCTACGATATCGCCCGCAAACTAAGCCTCAAGTTCACCGATGATCTGGATTACATAGAGAAGGAGATCGAACGTTCCGGACCTGTCACATTGATGTTCCGTCTCAGACCGGAGCACATCACGGGTAAAAGAGTGAAGGAAGCGTGAGATGAAGGCCCCCTTACGGGGGCTTGAATGGTTTCAAAGTGTGGACAGGACCTTCTTGATCCTTCCCATTCCTTCCTTGATATCCTCTTCGCTTGCAGCATATGATATCCTGAAGGATCCTTCTCCGCAGGGTCCGAAGGCCCTTCCGGGTGTGACCGCGACATGGCCCTCCCTGAGGATCTTGTCCGCAAGATCATGTGACTTTATGTCCATGGAGTACCTGGGGAACAGATAGAACGCACCGTTCGGCCTGTTGCACTCCAGTCCCTTGATGTCATCGATGAGATCGAGTGCCAGATCGCGGCGTTTCTTGAATGTTGCCACCATCTTCTCCTTGGCATCCTGAGGTCCTGTTATCGCCTCTATGGCGGCCTCCTGGACGAATGATGTGCAGCATGTGATCGAATGCGACTGCAACTTGTTGATGGACTTAACATCGTCGGCGATGAGCCATCCGATCCTCCATCCGGTCATGGCGTATGTCTTTGACAATCCTGATACAGTGTAGGTGCGCTCCCACATTCCGGGCAGGGATGCCAGTGAGACATGCTTCCCCTCATAGAGTACATGCTCGTAGATCTCGTCGGCAAGGACGATGATATCCTTCTCCAAACAGATGTCTGCAATCGCCTTCAGTACCGACTCGGGCTGTACGGCACCGGTCGGGTTCGACGGTGAACAGATGACGATGGCCTTGGTCCTGGGTGTGATGGCCTCCCTGACCTTGTCCGGGTTAATGATGTAGCCGTCCTCGAAATACGTCGGGACGTACACAGGCTTCGCACCCGCCAGCAATATTACTGCCTCATATGAGACCCAAGACGGATCCGGAAGGATCACTTCGTCCCCGGGATCGAGATATGCCAGGGCCCACATGAATATGGCCTGTTTCGTCGGTGTCACAAGGACGTTCTGAGCTGAACATGGGATATTGTTCTTAGCCTTGACGGAATCGGCTATCGCCTTCCTCAGTTCCGGCATACCCATCGATGGGGTGTAATGCGTGAACCCTTTCTGCAGGGAACCGATGGCGGCATCGATCACGTTCTGTGGTGTCGTGAAGTCGGGCTCCCCGACCGAGAAGGAAATGATATCCTTGATACCGCTGGCTTTCATCTCACTGACAAGATTTGAAATGGCTACCGTTCCCGAAGGGGGCACTGCCTGAAGTCTCTGTGAAACCATCATCTCACCGTGTAATATGGACTGTAAGTGATATCTGGGATAAATGGATAGTGTTCAATAATATCGTCCGAACTGACATCAACCTCCAAATTATCACCGCATAGAATGTGATGTTGTTAATCAAAATCTTTCTTACTCACAGAATCGCAATACACCACCCTACAGTTCTCATCTGTCCTGAATTTGATACAACATAATGGGGACTACACCACCATAAAATCTGCAAAAACACGATTAACAATATCGAATAATCAGATGCTGGCACATTGACTTAATCGATTAATAGATACAGCATCGGCTGTTCATCAACTGTAATGCATCACGATCGAACTGCTCAGGTCATCAGGTCCTTGAGGTGACCGTCCTTGGCAGCGTTCTTGATCTCCATAGCGATCCTTCCGCCGGTGCTCAGACCGGGATAAATCAGGTCCGCATACGGCGAACCGGAGAT
>JAFSYZ010000051.1 GCA_017455785.1 Candidatus Methanomethylophilaceae archaeon | reverse complement strand
TATGCTGTGGCCAATGCGCTTCCTACCAGAATGTGGTTCTTAAGGAACCTGCTGGCTATGATGTCATCCTTGAACGACTCCTCCAGGACACAGTACGGGTTCTTGGCCGTCGATGCCTTGCATATCTGTTTAACACGGGCCCTGATGAGATTCTCTGTACACTCCTTGCAGAACTGATGACCATCCGCACACCTGCAGTTGATCATTCCGATCTTGGTGCAGATGTCGCATCTTCCTTCGATCTCCTCATCCAATCTTGATATCTTCTTCTTGCACAAAGGACAGTCCATATCAATCATGATACTGATTACAAAGACGATATTTAATTGAGTTCAAAGAACAATATTTGAGATGGAAGGTCACCACCCCTTCCATCCCATCTAATGGTTTCAATCACCAAGGAGTTTAATGAAATCATGAATGAAATCGTTTGAAGATGTCCGGTTCAAACCGGACATCGTTTATCTGACGTTTAGTTAAGAGCCCAAACGTTTCCCGAATGACTGCGGGTCTCTGCGATACGGACTAGTCCCCTGAGACGGAGCCCCTTCAATATCCCGGACACCTCTCTGGGTTCCATTCCGAGAGAATCGCAGATTTCTTTTGCAGTGCATCTTCCGTTGGTTTCTATCACGGTCATGACTTGTCTGCCTTTTCTGGATCTAGCTGCTGCCACTGTTTTTCCCTCCAATACCCCGTTCGCATTGATGGGATATAATCGAATTGAAAAGGAAAAAATCCCAATGATTGAATTTCCCATGTCGGTACCGTTCAATGAGAAGGCCTGTTATCCAGGATCATCTTGTCCTTGATATCCCAAAGCTTCTGTGAGAGATCGACGAAATAGGTATGAGGGTTGGAGAAACGCTTGATCTCATCCCACAGCGTGTCCATCTGCTGCCTGTGATACTCCCTGATCTCCTGCAATGAAGGGAGATCATAGACCTGCTTTCCGTTCTTTATCACCGGTACCAGCAGTTCCTTCACAGTATAATCAGTGACCGTCTTCCTCTTCCACGTAGCAAGCGGGTCGAACAGCTCCAACGGTTTGGATGGATCGATGACCTCATCATAAACACATATCTGATCGGCTATGGCCATCCCATTCTTGTCGAATATCCTATAGACCTTCTTGAAATGGGGCGTGGTCATCTTCTCGACATTCTCGGAGAACTTGATCTTCGGTATGATATTGCCGTTCTCATCCTCTATCGCGGCCAGTTTGTATACGCCGTTGAACACCGGGTCACTGTGCGATGTTATCAGATTGTCACCAACACCGAATGCATCTATACATGCGCCCTGGTCCACAAGGTCCCTTATCAGCCACTCATCCAATGAATTGGATACGACTATCTTACAGTCGGTAAGACCGGCCTGGTCCAACATCTTCCTCGCCTTCTTGGTCAGGAATGCGAGATCACCTGAATCCAAACGGATGGCACACTTGCTTATGTCCATCTCCTTGAACACCTTGATCGCGTTAGGAATTCCGCTCCTGAGAGTATCGAATGTATCGACAAGAAGTGTTGCGTTATTTGGATACATCTTGCAGTATGCCTTGAACGCATCATATTCGGAATCGAACATCTGTACCCATGAGTGAGCCATCGTTCCGCTTACCGGCACACCGTACCATTTATCGGCGACGGTACATGCGGAACCTGCACAGCCTGCGATATATGCTGCCCTCGCACCCATTATCGCACCGTCCGTACCCTGAGCACGTCTGGAACCGAACTCGGAGACCGCACGTCCTTCAGCCGCACGTACTATACGGCTCGCCTTTGTGGCGATCAGGGTCTGATGGTTGATCGTCAGCAATGAGAATGTCTCTAGAAGCTGCGCCTGGATCGCATCCGCCCTTATGATGACTATTGGTTCGCCCGGGAACACTGGTGTACCCTCGGGTATCGCATAAACATCACCGGTGAACCTGAAGTCCTTCAGGTACTGGAGATACTCCTCGCTGAAGATGTTCTTGGAACGGAGGAACTCCACATCGGAATCGGAGAAACGCAGATTGATTATGAAATCCACTAGCTGCTCCAAACCCGCCGCTACTGCAAAACCACCCTTATCAGGAACACGCCTGAAGAAGATGTCGAAATAGACCTTCTTATCCTTCATTCCGGATCCCATATATCCGTTGCCCATAGTGTGCTCGTAGTAGTCGCAAAGCAAGGGGATGTTCCTTGAGTTCATCGCGTGTCTATTTTAATAGTCATATAAAAACAATATAGATACTGTAAAGAAACTGGAAAGAACCTGCCCTCTCCTGTATCCGTATCAAAGAGTAAGATGGCGGCCGAGGCCGCCGTTTGTATCAGTAGTTCTCCGCAACAATCTCGAAGTATGACTGAGGGTGGTTACAAACCGGGCATACATCGGGGGCCTTCTCGCCAACGACAATATGTCCGCAGTTGCGGCATTCCCATACCTTCACCGAGCTCTTCTTGAAGACTTCCTGTGCCTCCACGTTCTTGAGCAGTGCGCGATACCTTTCCTCGTGCCTCTTCTCGATCTCACCGACCATCCTGAACTTCTTCGCAAGCTCCGGGAATCCCTCTGCCTCAGCGGTCTTGGCAAATCCCTCGTACATGTCGGTCCACTCGAAGTTCTCTCCATCTGCGGCTGCACCAAGGTTCTGTGCAGTAGTTCCGATGCCCTCGAGCTCCTTGAACCATATCTTGGCGTGCTCCTTCTCGTTATCCGCGGTCTTCAGGAAGATCTCGGCAATCTGCTCGTATCCTTCCTTCTTGGCCTTGGATGCGAAATATGTGTACTTGTTCCTTGCCTGAGACTCGCCTGCGAATGCCTCCATCAGGTTCTTCTCGGTCTGTGTTCCTGCGTATTTGTTCGCCATCGTGAAACCTCTGATGGTGTATACCCCTGTAGGTAGATAAGCAAGTCACTTCGTCTGTTGACGATGTCATTATAACATTACTGATTTCGAACAATCAGTTCGATAATCGAATCCATTAAATCGTTTTAATAAGGTTTACCCACGACCGACATGTCATCGATAGCAGATACGATTTGGGAGATTGACGATTATCTTTGGTACATACCTTTTGTTCTGATCATCGCTCTGGGACTGTACTCCACGATCAGATTCAAAGGGATACAGTTCACAAAACTGAAAGAGATGTTCAGAATAACATTCTCCAAAACCAAAGGTGAGAAGAACGAGAGCGGCATCACATCTTTCCACGTATTCTGCGTGAGTATGGGCAACCGTGTCGGTATAGGGAACATCGCCGGTCCGGTAACAGCGATATTAACAGGCGGGCCCGGTGCGATCTTCTGGATGTGGGTGTTCGCAGCATTGGGCGGAGCGACAAGTTTCGTGGAATCCACCATAGGTCAGCTATTCAAGAGCCGTGGCCACGACGGGATATCGAAAGGAGGTCCTGCATACAACATATCCAAGGGACTACAGTGGAAGAAGTTAGGTGTGGTTGTGGCCTTCCTGATGATCTTGATGTACATAGTCGGATACATATCATCGGAAGTGACAGCGATCTCCGAGGCATTCTGCGGAGCGTTCCAGTTCGAGAATAATTCCCTCATCCTCGCAATAGTCATGACCGTGATCGCAGGTATCGTTGCTGTCGGTGGCTTCAAGGGTGTGGCAAAAGCATCGGCCTACATAGTTCCCTTCATGGCCCTCGGATGGTTCGCGCTCTGCATAGTCGTGATAGTGATGAACTTCTCTAATCTGGGTAATGCCTTCGCGATGATCTTCGGTTATGCCTTCAATCCTCCCGCATTCGTCGGCGGATTGGCAGGTTCGTTGATCGTGGGAATGAGAAGAGGCATATGGTCCAACGAAGCGGGTATCGGTACCATAACCAACGTATCGTCCATGGCCGACGTGGATCATCCTGCACAACAGGGGCTGTCACAGTCATTGGGTGTACTGTTCGATACGATCATCTGTACGCTCACCGCCTTCGTCGTACTCACCTTCGGAGGATTCGATGCGACCATTCAGATAACCGATGACTCCATGCCCTACCTGCAGAGCATATTCGAAGGCGCGATAGGTTCCATAGCACCGACATTGGTGTTCATCTTCGTCTTCCTCTTCGCGATCACATGCTTCATGGGCGACTTTGTCATCGGGGAGAACAACCTCAGATTCATCACCGAATCCAAGAAGGCCAAGATAGGCATCATAGTGCTGGTGATGGTCGTTGTGTTCATCTCATGCTTCTGGGCTTCAGATACCGCATTCGCTGTCCTGGACGTCCTGTTGGCGATGTGCGGAGTGATCAACTGTATTGTCATATTCAAGCTGTTCAACCGCGCTGTGGAAGTGTATAAGGATTACAGGGAACAGAAATCAAAGGGCATAGAGGAACCGAAATTCCATAAGGATGCCCTTTCGGACGATACCGGTGTGACCGAATGGGACTGATCGGCTAACGCTGATAAACGGTTGTCAGAACAGAATCGGTATAGCGATAGCTATGCCAATGCTGTCTCTGTAAACAGGACAAAGCTCCGCCTGTTCGAAAAACCGAAGAAAAGATGAGCGCCCCGGACGGAATTCGAATCCGTGTCGGAGCCTCGACAGGGCTCCATGATAGGCCACTACACTACCGGGGCGTAAGTGGTGGACTAGAGTATAGTCAAATCCTATATAACGTTATTGAATCAACGACGGCGCATAACATCTGGTATATGCCTGAATGGAGGGTGACAGACCACTCCTTAAACAATCAGACCAATCACCTTATTATCAACCACTCGTTATCTGGCCTTGATGATGGAAGGTACAGTCGAGGAGTACATGGTGAAGGACGTCGTGTCCATACCACCTCAGATGACAGTGAAGGAAGCCATAGACAAGATGATCAATTCCAACTTCCATGGTTTCCCCATAGCCGAGAACGGTTATCTCTTAGGATTCGTCACGGCGAAGGAGCTCCTCAGATACACTGACCGTCCCAATGCCACGATGAGGCAGGTCATGAAACACGGTACCGTGTGCGTTGTACCGAGCATGAAGATCAATGATGCCACACGTGTCCTGTTCAGATATGGATTGAGGAACCTTCCGGTTGTCGACAAGGACAAGAAACTCGTCGGCATCATATCCAACATCGATATCGTACGTTCACAGATAGAGAAGAGCAGACCCTCCAAGGTCATGAACGTCAAATCATTCCTGGAGACACAGAACGGTCTGAGGATCAAGGTAGTGAACATGGATGTCCCCATGAAGTACGTCAGGCCTTCACAGAAGGACGTCTACATGGACGAACTCATCGGAAGACAGTACGAGATCAAGAGAGGACTGTACGAACCTCTGATCTGTATCGAGAGGCGCGGAGGATACCTCATAGTGGACGGACACCACAGAGCGATGGCCGCTTACCAGTTGGGACTGGAGACCTTCAAAGCGATCGTACTTGTACCGAACAATCTCGATGTCACGTTAGGTCTGGAGAGGACCGCGGAGAGATGGGGTCTGCACACTTTGGATGATGTGAACATCATCGAGGGATCGAAGCATCCGTTCATCGAGGTCACTACCATGCTGTTACCCAATGAGGAACCCGGCAACCTCAACAAGAGACTCGAAGATTTCGGGTGATTACAGACCTACATCTGTCATTACGCGACCATGGGTACCTTAACACATGGTAATGGGCACATTTCACTATAATCTGTACGGGCAGAACAGGTCCGATAGGGAAACAGTCAATATGGTCCAAAAGCCAGAAATGACCATCAAAAAATAGAAATGGGGATTTGATCCCCATTTGTTTCAGTTCCTGTTCCTCAGTTCCCTAAGGCCTTCAAGGATGATCTTCTGCTCGACGGAGGCGATCATCTTCTTCGTCTTGACAACGGTATCCGGATTGAGGGAGACGTAATCGATTCCCTCCCTTACGAGGAACTCGGTGAACTCAGGGTACACAGACGGACCCTGTCCGCAGATTCCCACGGTGACACCGTTCTCGTGCGCTACCTTGATCAGGTGCTTGATGGCGGTCTTGACGGCGGTGTTCCTCTCATCGAAGTATCCCATGCGTCCGAGGATATCCGAATCCCTGTCCGCACCCATCGTCAGCTGCGTGAGATCGTTGGATCCGATGGAGAAACCGTCACAGTACTTGGAGAACTCTGCTGCCATGAAGATGTTGGCGGGGATCTCAGCCATGAGGTACAGCTTGAAGTCCTTGCTCCTCTTCAGACCGATAGAGACCATCATCTCCGTGATCTCCTCCACTTCCTCGACCATCCTCACGAAGGGCAGCATCACGCAGAGGTTCTTCATTCCCATCTCGTCCCTGACCTTCTTGATGGCCCTGAGTTCACACATGAACGCTTCCTTGTAATTGGGTGAGACATACCTGGAACATCCCCTCCATCCTATCATGGGGTTGTCCTCCTTGGGCTCGTACTCCGCACCACCCTTCATATCCCGGTACTCGTTGGTCTTGAAATCGGATGTCCTCAGGACGATCTTCCTGGGGTAGAACGCGCGGCAGACCTTAGCGATACCGTCTGCGAGCATATCGATCATCTCCTGCGAGCGTCCTTCAGCGATCATGGCCATGGGGTGCTCCCCGATGTAGTTGGTGAAC
>JAFSYZ010000268.1 GCA_017455785.1 Candidatus Methanomethylophilaceae archaeon | reverse complement strand
ATCATGCCTCACACGCCCCGACATAAAGGCTGTGTGCTGTGCTCTCGGCAAGTATGCTAACATACCTTCGAGTTTACGGCAGGTTGGGGATTATGTTACTATATATAAAGGTAGGCACGGGTCACGCGTCGGACTTTTCCTCCCTGCTTCCCATGATCGTCCCGGACAGTAGTCTGCCACCGAATTCACTTATGACCACACAGAGGATGACATCCGCCACAGCGATGATGATTAACGCCGACATCTCGATACCCTCAGGGAACCATGTGTCAAGAGTGAAGATGAAGAACGGTGCCATGATCACCTTGGCGATGAACACATGATACAGTGCCAGTCCTAACGAATGTCTCCCAGAGATCGATAATATGGATGAGAGGAACGGTATCTTGGAAAGCATCGTCCCGAGGTATACGTAGAATATCGTCACGAAGAACGCCTCAATGACATATATGAAGACGGACCAAGGGCCGAACTCGCCGAAGTACATGTAGTCGAACTTCACTCCCCCGGGGAACACTGTACAAAGGACGTATGCCGCCAACAGCGATACGATGAACACGGCCCAGTAACGCGGATTCTTCCAATCGAACGATCCGATACGGTCGAACACCCTGTACTGGGAAAGGAACGCACCCAGGAATATGAGGGCTGTGGCGATAGGACAGAGCTGCAGATAGAACGGTAGTTTGATGAACAGCGTAGCGGTGACCACCTGCAACAGCAATGTGATTATGATGACGGCTATGATCTTCCTCTTATCGGACATCACATGCTTCTCAAGTGCGAAGAATATGATCAATCCCTCTGCCATCGGCCAAAGGAAGTAGTTGATGAAATTAACGAAGCACATCTGTATCCCCAACGGACCATCCATCGGCTCGAACAGCCTGTATAGCCAGAATGCTCTGAGGATGGAATCGCCCAGATCGGAGAGTGTGACGGTCTGTCCCGTGATGGCGAACCAGATGAATATCAGGACCGGTAATGCTATAGAAGTCACTACCAACGCTATGACCAATCTCAACACCCTCCTCATGTTGTCCTTGAACGTCCTTCCGGGTTTGTAGAAATAACCGGCGATGACGTAGAACGACAACAACCCAAGATACAGCATTGAGAATGCCACTGGCAGGTCCCCTCCGCGTTCCGTAGAGTTCAACATGAAGATGTGTAAGAGTACGATACCGATCATCAGGAGTCCTTTAAGGACGTCTATAGGCACCATGCGGTTACCGCCAGAAGCCGACATATCGATGCTCATATCCACACCCATGCTCCTGATAAATGGATTGGTGCCGAAGACCGGATTCGAACCGGTGAACTCCTACGAGAACAGATCTTGAGTCTGTCGCCTTTGACCAGGCTTGGCAACTTCGGCACTTGCATTCCCGTGTAGTAGGATATTGATAATAAAGGTTTGTGACAATTGGAATTGAGGAAATCAATATCCAGCGTCGGAGATGGTCATCACTTCGGCCCTCTTGCCGGAGATGTACACTGTGTGCTCGAACTGTGATACGCAACCTTTCTTCTTCTCCACCAGAAGCGCATAGCTCGACAGGATACCATGACGGACAAGCTTGTTCATCAGAACTGTCGCATTAGGATAATCGCACGATCTGGCACAGAACGGGAACGTGGAGAATTCCTCCTTAATATAATCGAAGAAGTCCTGCAGCTTCGGATCCGCTATCGGGCCCTCTCTGATGATACGGCAGATGTTCCCGGGACGTCCTGCTACTATCAATCCCTCACCGTTGGTGGCGAAAGGCTCGCATGCTATGATCATTCCCTGTTCCAGCTTGGTGTCGTTACCATCATCGAAGTTCGGTATCGACAATCCTGCATGGAGACAGTATGGTTTGATCTGATGTCCCGAAAGGTTCCTGATGGGCTGGAAACCGTGCTTCTGTATGGTTCCGTTGACAGCAACACCGATCTCCCTGACAGGGATGCCCTCGCCGATGAATTCCATGACAGTGTTGCGTGCCTCTTTCGCGGTGTCGATCAGATCGGTGAACCTCCTGGTGCCGACTTCTACGGTCCCTGCGGTGTCGCCTACGAAACCGTCGACATGTGCACCGCAGTCGATCTTGACCACGTCACCTATCTCGAATGTAAGCTTGTCATTCACTGACGGGGTATAATGAGCTGCTATCTCATTAACACTGATATTGCAGGGGAATGCGAGTTTGCATCCCTGTGACCTGATGTATCCCTCGACCTCCTCGGCCACATCGAATAGCTTCACGCCTTCCTTCACCATGGCCATACCTTTCTCTCTGGCATTGGCGGCCACCCTTCCGGCCTTACGGAGTTTCTCGAGATCCTTTTCATCAAGCATTGAGAACATCCTCTATCTGCTGTTTTGTGATGGCACCCTGACGGATGATCTCCACATCATCGTTCATGATCCATACGATCGTGGAAGGCTTACCGAGGGTACATGCACCTGCATCCAGGTAT
>JAFSYZ010000267.1 GCA_017455785.1 Candidatus Methanomethylophilaceae archaeon | reverse complement strand
TTGGGACACCCGACACTATGTAGAATCAACGGATATAATACGGTTACCAGTACTTTGGGAATCCGAGTGTCCTGGGGCACTGTATGTTGATGCATTCAACAGATTCTGGGAACCGGGTCGCCCGCCGGCGGTTCGAGGATCCTTTTGCCGCCGATCTCCGTGCGAAGGATCACCCTTGGAACCTCTGATTCCACGGCATGTCCGATTATTGCGGCATCCTTTCCGAGCGGATGCTTCCTCAGTTCCTTGACGACCTCCTCGGCCATCTCGGGAACGCATCCTATGACTACTTTTCCTTCATTACCGATGCTTAGAGGGTCGATACCGAGCATATCGCATGCGTTGACAACACCGTCCTTCAACGGGATGTCCGCGTACTCTATCTCCATACCTATCCTGGATTTGGAGCACCACTCGTTGAGAGTGTTGGCAAGACCGCCTCTTGTAGGATCCTTCATCGCAACGATACCGCCTTTCTTCAGTCCCACTTCTATAAGGCCATTCAGAGGTGCGACATCGCTCTTCAGATCGGTGTCGAAACCGTATCCCTCACGGAATGACAATAACGCTACACCGTGGTCGCCCAAGGTACCTGATACGATGATGGCATCGCCGGGCCTGACGTTGTTGTCGGATGCCCATCTGGAATCCACCTTCCTGTATTGCTTCGCTACGTCCAGGTTGCCGTCCATGTATTTGGACCTCTTACCTATCGCAGAGGTGCACATGATCATCTGATCCACCGCACCTGCCTCCACCACCTTGGTGTCACCTGTTGCAATCGGTACGCCGCAACCCTCCGCGGTACGGCCCATTGACTCAAGGACCTTGTCCACCACATCTATCTCCAATCCCGCCTCCAAGAACAAGGAGCATGACAACGCCAACGGGGTCGCGCCCATAACGGAGATGTCGTTGACCGTTCCGGCGACGGACAGGGAACCTATGTCCCCTCCGGGGAAGAACAGCGGTTTAACGGTGTGACCGTCGGTCGTGAACACCACATCGTCCACCACAGCCGAATCGTCGAAGGAATCCAATGGGATCTCAGCCTTCATCTTCGGGAAATGTGCTGTGACGTGCTTGGCGAGGAACTCCTGCATGATCTCCCCGCCCGAACCGTGGTTCATAACGACCTTTGCCATGTGTGCTTGATACCAGAAACCAATGATAAACCCTTTGTCAACTCATTGTTACAAATCGGTAAATACGTGCGAATTGTAGGGGTTAACGGGTCCATGGGGTAGCTTGGATATCCTGATGGTCTTCGGAACCACTGACTCGGGTTCGAATCCCGATGGGCCCACTCTCAACCATCGGTGAATCAATGGATCTGACTTGGCCCCTACTTATCATTGCAGGGTTCCTCGAACCCGTCTGGGTTTACACCATGGAGAGATCCGATAACTTCAGGAAGATACAATGGACCGTGGCCACCGTCGTTGTGACCGCAGTCGACCTTTACCTGTTATCCATCGCGATGCAGTCTCTGGGCCCAGGTCTGTCCTATGCGATATGGACAGGGATAGGTGCCGTAGCAACTTTCCTCATGGGGATTTTCGTGTTCAAGGAATCCGCTTCATGGAGAAGGGCGTTCTTCATCTTCCTGATAATAGGCGGGATAATCGGATTGAACCTTGTGTCAGGAGGCGTCATATGAACAGGGCATGGATCATACTGTTCATCGCTGGCCTCTGCGAAATCACATGGGCCATAGCCATGGACTATTCGGATGGATTCTCAATATGGTATTGGGATGTCATCGTCGTTGTGTTCCTGGTGATCAGCGTGGTGCTGCTATCCAAGGCCATCAAGGCAGGACTGCCCATAGGCACATCCTATGCGGTATGGACAGGGATCGGTGCAATAGGTACGATAGCGGTCTCTGTGATACTAGGGAATGAGACCATGGACGTTCTGAAGCTGATCTTCGTGATGATGATCCTCGGCGGCATTGTAGGATTGCAGATGACATCCGAAGTGAATGACGGATGATCAGAGACATGCGTCCATGTACCCGTTGTACTTCTCCTTCATCAGGAACGATGAATCGATGTCATCGACCATACGCTTGTAGAGTTTATACGGAACGGCGAAGGACATCTTGTCCTTGTCGATGTAACGTCTTGCGTAAAGGTCCGTCATGCCTACGACTGCATGGGGATCGTCACTCTCACCCTCACCCCTCGGTATGGCGTACACCTGCTGACATGCATGCCCATAAGGCATTATGACCGCAGGTCCAGGCGTGGTCTTTGAAAATGCGGCCAATTGCTGTAACACGGCCAGACGTGAAGGGTCCACAAGGAATGCCACCACCTCGATGGGCTTATCCTGATCGATAGCATCGTCCAGGTCCTGGAAGACGATCACATCGGAACCATCGCCATAATCCTTGATAGGTTCGAGTTGCAGCATTGCTATATCGGCATCCTTGAAGAATGACATCCCGGAGCTCTTATGCGCCATGTTCTCACGTACCTCCTCAGGCACGGTGGATGCGGACCATGCCGATCTCTGACGGCTTCCCATCCCACCGAAACCGAAACCGCTCTTGGAACCGTGACAAGGTGAATGTGCTGAATCGGCTGCACACTTGCCGCCAAGACGCGTACAACGTACGAAAAGTGAAGGCAGGGTACAATGTCCGTTCTGAGGAACGAACGCATCCTCCGGCAATGTCTTCTCACGATAGATCGCAACCGCATGGTTCTCTAATCTCAGGATGTCACTAAGTCTGCCCATGATTTGGCATAATCATCCGATGATTTAGAGATGATGAAAAATACAACGGACAACCAAAGGAAATCAGTTAAAAAATCAAATGCACATTAGTCAGTCATGTGGACGGGATTGGAGCTCCTATTCGTACTACAGGATCTGAGGAACAGCATGCCTGATCTGGTAACGGATTTCATGAGGACGATCTCGATGGCACAGTTCCAATATTTCGTCCCGGTGCTCCTGATCGCATTCCTCTTCTGGTTCATGAACAGGAAGGATGCGGAATTCTTTATGTTCACATACGGTCTGTCATTGTTGGTCTCTTATTTCGTGAAGGATCTCGTCAAACAGCCAAGACCCTGGGATCTGGACCCTTCGATCGAACCGGATCCCTATTCCAAAGCCCATGCAGAGAACAAATCCCTTCCCAGCGGACATACCACGGCAGCATTGGCATCATTCGGCCTTCTTGCCGTGATCTACAAGAACCCCATCGTCAGGATCGTCTGCATAATACTGACGCTCATAATACCGTTCTCCAGGATGTATCTCGGTGTTCACACACCGTTGGATCTCATCGTCTCCGTCGTGATCGTGTTAGTTCTTGCCTACCTCAACAACAAGATACTGCCATGGTCGCATGAGAACGAGAAGAGACGCTTCTACACACTACTAGGATACTTGGCCGTCATAGTAATCCTGACCATCGGGACCGGACTGATAAGCAACGGGCACATCTATAGCAACAAGATGGGCGGATTCTGTCTGGGCATGGTCATCGGACTCATCCTCGAGGAACACTTCGTCAAATATGAAACACCTGAACTCCCCCTGGAACGTAAAGCGATACTGTCGATACCTGGATTGGTTGTCATCGGGATTCTGTTCTTCGCACCGTTTATGTTGATGAAGAGCGACGGAGTATTCCTGGGTGGTTTCCTCTCTATGATGTTCGTCACACTGATCTATCCATGGATACTGAAAAGGTATGTGATACGTGACGGTGCTGTTTCCGAATGATGACCGATCTTCATTCGATAAACTGATGGTGCGGCACACTCCCTTAGAACATGACCCCTTCGGATGAAACATCAAATATAGTTTTAATTGGATGTATCATCCATGACGAAAGCAAGTAGGTCTGCAAAATCCAAATCGGTACTGAGCATTACCATAGCTGCGATGTTCTGTCTGATAGTAGCGACAGCTGCGATATCCGGATCGTCCTCGACGGAAGGATCGGGATGGCCTGAGGATTACTACTTCAGCGGTGAGTTCACTGAAGCCCTCTCATATTCACAGGGTGTCAACGATACTGAAGCTGTTGTGGCCTGGAGCCTCAAGAGCACACACGGTTACGCCATAATCGGACAGTACGCGTACGTACTCCACGGCATGGGCAGCCTGTCGAAGATCAACCTGAGGGACGGTACTATCATAAAAACAGTGGATGCCGAACTGCCGTTCAACTACTCCTATCTCACAGTAGGAAGCGGACTCATCCTGGACCCGTCGTCCGGTAACGTATACGACCTGGAATTGGAGAAGAAATACCAACTAGATGCAGAGAGCATACAGGCATACTGCAATGACGGCCACTGGTACGTCGTAAGCAAGGACAAGGTCTGCCATTGTTTCCCGGTGGAGGACAAGGACCCTTCCGATCCAGACAACATTCAGGAGGAGATCTGGTCCAGCAACTTCACCTTCTACATCGATAGTTACACTCTGCCGGTGTCACTTGCGTTCAATGACAAGTACATATTCTATCCCGGTATCGGTGCATCCGATTCCTCCGCACGTATCCTGTACTGTGTGGACAAGAACACCGGAGAACAGAAAGACAGTATAGAAATGACAGACATCAGAGGGACATATTGGAACAGCGGTTTCATCTACTGCGAAGGGAACAAGATCGCTGTAACGGCCCATTGGGATAACATGTATGCCAAACCAAGGTTAGGAGATTACAAGACGATATTCCTAGCCGATGTCGGCTCTGATGGAAAGTTCATAAAGGATTCTGTCACATATCTATCGAACGGGTACGATGACTCTTACGGTTCATGCCTCGTGATGGTGGATGGGTTGGGTTTCATCCAATCAGGCCAGAGTTTCAAGGTCTTCGACATGGAGACACTGAAGATAATCGCCAGCACTGATGTGGATTCCCGTCTTGGAAAAACATACAGCAACATCGCGATAGCTGTCGGTAACGATGGTAAGGTCAGAGGTTATGTATCCCCTGCGGGAATGCCTACCCCACTCACACCGACGGACGGTCTGATCTGTTTCGAGTACGACAAGGACACCAATGAGATACGTTCGTTCGACCTGCCTGTCGGAAAAGCAATAGCTGACAACACGAACACCATCAAGATAGGTCAACAAGGAGAAGTTCTTTTTGCAAAGAATGATGAAGTGCTCTATTGCATAATCGGTAACGAGAGAACAGGACCATCCGACGGCAACAATGTCGTATGGACGATCCTCGCCGGTATCGGTATCTTTGTTGCTGCGCTGATATTCGTCGAGATCAGACACTGATAGACAAACAAAACCGGTAACGGTCTGGGCTGATCGCTCAGACCGTTGCCGCATCTTTTTTCGGATGATTCCTGTAATACGCGACCATCAAAGTCAATGATACGATTAGCATCACACCCATGATGACATAACTGATCACGTACGATCCCGTCAATGTGTCCAGTGTACCCGGAATCAAAGCGAATATGAACGAACCGAACACGTATGCGATCTCCAATCCTCTCACGGTATCGAAGTACTGTCCCGGAAGTGCGATGTCCTTTGCGAACGATGCGGGACACACCATCATCATCGCGAAACCGATCCCTGTCAGGACGATTACGATGTAACGTACCATGTCGCCTTCTGTCAGGAACAATGTGAGGAACAATCCTACGATCAATATGGTCCCGAACAGGAGTATGCCGTGACATGTCCCCATTTTGTCGATGAATCTCCCTATGGCGACCTTGTTCACGGTCATGATGACACCGATGATACTGATGCTGATAGCAGCGGTCTCCGCTGAGGAACCGGTGCTTTCGAAGAGCATCGAGAGGAACACCAGACCTGGACCTCCGATGCATCCCATCACGAAACAGATGAAACCGAAACGTATCCATATCGGTCTTGGAAGATCGGTCTTCCCACGGTACACCACCTTCGCCTCCGGCTCGTAACCCTCGTCGGTACCGTAGGGTATGGTACCCTTCTCCTCCGGACTGTCCCTGATCAACAACAGGACGATCACCGACAGCAGGAAGATGAAACCGGCCTCTGCGATGAAACTCGTGGACAGACCGAAACTCTCTACAGCCCTGACAACGATGAGCGGCATGATGATGGTCGCTACACCGGTACCTGCGACCGCCATCCCAACGGAGAGATTGAAACTCTTCGCGAACCATCTCCTGAGGACCTCGGATATGATGATCATCGATCCCAGACCGTAGCTGATTCCGGCCAATACCGAACCTGCTACGTACATAGGGAAACCGCCTGCCATCCCATAAAGGAGATAAGCAGCGGCTGTACAGAGACATGCGATGAAGATGCCCACCCTGGCGCTGACAAGATGATAGAACCTGTGGACCAGCAGCATGGACACCAAGGATATTGCACCTCTGATGTTCACAACTATCGACATGTCGGAATCGGATATCCCGCTCTCCACTATGTATGGAAGATACATCGAAAATCCGTTGGTGACGAGACCTATACAGATGAAGATGGCCGTTGTACATGCCGCCGAGACCACCCAACAATAATGGGATCTCTTATGTGCAGAAGTGCGGGGATCGTCGTTGACGGATCCCTGATTCGAATCGACAGACTCTCTGCCTGCACAGGCATTGCATCCCTCATCCACATGGTCGTTCACTTCACTCACCTTCTTCGGAGAATCCGAATCATGTCCGATGCGTTCTCCATTCCTACGAATGTCCAATCCTCTACACAGAACGTCGTGTGCGGGTTTTATGTCTATCCGATGACATGCCACACTAACTTGGGATATCATCTGATCTAATGGAGGAATCCACAGTTCCTACCGATGTTTCAACATTAATAGTTTATACTACGTTTCATTCTTCAGAGCATGGACGAGACGGCGCTTTGGATAATATTCGCAGTAATATCCATCTCACTGTTGTTCATCAATTTCTTCATCCAGGATAAACGTCCGAATTCCTTCACACAGAAGCGTGCAGTGATCAACGTATTGATCTACATCGCGATCGCATCTGCATTCGGAATATTGGTAACGGCTGTTCTCGGTGTGCACAAAGGTGCATCTTACTTCGCGGCATACATCATCGAATTCGCGATGTCCGTGGACAACCTCTTCCTGTTCATCATCATCTTCTCGTTGTTCGGGATAAGAGATGAGGATGAACACAGGGTCCTTTACTACGGCATCCTAGGTGCCGTCATCTTCCGCGCAGTATTCGTATTCGTCGGAGCAGAACTGTTGGACAATTTCGATTGGATGCTGATCATCTTCGGAATCATCATCCTTTACGCAGCTTGGAAGACAGCATTCGGTTCGAAGAACAAACCTGCAGAGAAAACTTTTGCTTACCGTTTAGCGAAACGTATAAGATCCGCAGAAGGTCCATCTGAGGGAAAATTCTTCGTCAAGATTGACGGGAAGACTGTGGCGACTACGATGTTCGTTTGTTTGGTTGTCATTGAATTGTCCGACGTGATGTTCGCCTTCGATTCGATCCCTGCAGCCCTGTCGATCACCACTGATAAGTTCATCGTTTTCTCATCGAACATCTTCGCAGTGATGGGATTAAGATCACTGTTCTTCGTGATCAAGAACGCGTTCTATTCGGTCAAATATCTCAACTACGGTCTAGGCGCAATACTAGGTTTCATAGGTGTCAAAATGATCGCATCTTTCTTCGGTTATGAGGTACCTGTTTTCATCTCTCTGTTGATCATCGTGATCATACTCGGAATCACAGTGGCAGCATCACATCTCAGTAAAGAAGACACCAGTGATAAGACGAGTTGAATCACCGATTTTTCATGTATGTCAATCAGTGATGACAATCGTTTCGTACCGTTTGATGTAACATGTAATTTGAATCGACACGACATGTTATTGATGAAAAAATCGTTGTCATTTCTTAGCATCCAGCAGTCTCAAAAGATATCATTTTCATTTTCATTCTCAAGTTGTGAATCGTTACTTGACATACGTCAAAAATGAGAACGATGAAGAGAACAATTACGAAAAAAAAATTTCTTGAACAGGATGTTGATTCATGAAATTCGATTTCGGCGAAACGATGTCTTTGTGCAATAATCTTTATAATGTCACAACTGTCTTTCGATTCCATTCCAATAAACCGACTTCAAGATAATTGCAAAATATTCCGGATTAAACCGGTTCTATTTTAGCGTCGAAC
>JAFSYZ010000266.1 GCA_017455785.1 Candidatus Methanomethylophilaceae archaeon | reverse complement strand
CGTTCTGCGAAGGAGCGAAGGCCGCAGGCCACGAAGTGGAAGAGTATCAGGTCGGAAGGATGAAGATCGCAGGATGTCTAGCATGCGAGTACTGTCACACCAAGGGCAACGGAACATGCGTGCAGAAGGACGATCTGGAGAAGATCATGCCCGCGTACAAGGACGCTGACATGGTAGTGTTCGCATCACCCATCTACTACTTCACCATGACCGCACAGATGGAGGCAGCCATCCAGAGGGTGTACTGTATCGGAAAGCCCGCCAAGGCGAAGAAGGCGGCTCTGCTCCTTTCATCGGGTTCGCCCGGTGTATACGATGCGGCGATCGCCCAGTACAAGGGATACATGGCATACGCAGGGATCCAGGACATGGGCATAATCACCGCCAACGGCGGAGAGAACAAGTCCGAGGCCAAACTCAGCGAGATCAGGGAATTCGCTAAGAAGCTCTGAACAAACTTTACCTTGATATCCGGCACCGATATCGGTAGCCGGGTATCCATTGATTTTTTCTTGATTCTATCACTATTGCTGTCGCCGAAAATATACTCACAACTGTAGTTCAGTTAAGACTGTCATGTTCAAATCACAATGGGGCCACCATTCCTTTTGGCTTCAGATTGTTGTTATTTCTGCGCGGCGGTATTGAAACATATTCCTACGAAACACATCAGAAATCAGGGACTGGCTGGTTCAGAACGAAATTCCAGTTTCCAGTTAAGTTATAAAAGTGGCGTTTTTATTGCAATTTATATCTGCAAAAGTGGCATATTATTACAATCGTAAGTTTGCAAAATTGTCATATTTAAATATCAAGTAATCGTACAAGCTTATGATGGAATTCAAAAGAAAGATCTACGATGAATTGCTGGATTGGAAGAATGTGTCCAAAGGTCGTTCGGCACTCATGTTGCAAGGTGCCAGAAGAGTAGGCAAGAGTACGATCGTAGAGAGATTTGCCAAGGACCAGTACAAGAGTTACATCTTGATTGATTTCGTCGATACAGATGATGAGATGATTCGCATCTTTAGCGAGTACAGGACGGATCTCAACATGCTCTTCAACCGTCTTCAGCTGAAGACCGGGATCAGACTGTATGAAAGAGAAAGTGTGCTGATATTCGATGAGGTGCAGGCATTTCCCCTGGCCAGGGAGATGATCAAAATATTGGTCAAGGACGGTAGATACGATTATATCGAGACCGGTTCCCTGATAACGGTCAAATCCAAGGTAGCCGGCATAAGGGTGCCGTCGGAGGAGCACAAGATCAACATGTTCCCAATGGATTTCGAAGAATGGCTGTGGGCGAACGGTGACGATGTTACCGCAGATATGCTCAGATCTTTTATGGAAAAGGCCGAACCTTTGGGTGAAAGCACCCACAAGACGATTCTCAGAAGATATACAGAATATATGATAATCGGAGGAATGCCGCAGGTGGTATCCGCGTATCTTGAACGTCACGATATTTTTGAAGCGGAATACATCAAGAGGGACATTCTGGACCTTTACCGTGACGACATACACAAGATACCGGGTGTTGCGATGGAAAGGGCATTGGCCATGTTCAATAGCATCCCTGCGATTTTGTCATCCCCTCATAAAGTACTGTCCCCGACCAAGATCAGGAAAGGATCGAGAAAGAGGGAATATGATAGTGCGGTCGAATGGCTCTGCGATGCTATGATTTTCAACAGATGCCGTTGCAGTTCCGATCCGGGTGTGGCAATAGGTCTGAGTGAGGATGTCGGAAGGGTGAAGTGTTATCTTCTGGACACAGGATTGCTTATCAGTCTTGCGTTTCAGAACGATAAGAAAGGTCTGGCAGAGACATATGGGCTTTTGATGGACGGCAAGTTATCGATGAACAAAGGGATGCTGTTCGAGAACATGGTAGCACAGGAATTGGTCTGCAGAGGATGTGATCTCTGGTTCACTGAGTTCGAGAAGAAAGGTAGCGAGAGGAAGTACGAAGTGGATTTCATACTTCCGGGTAAGACCGGCATCACCCCGATGGAGGTCAAATCAGGTAAATCTGCACCGCATTCATCTTTGGACAAACTGATAGAGAAATACAGCGAACGCATTGAGAAAGCATTCGTGATACATTCAAAGGACCTCAGAAACGGCAGAGTCACGTACCTACCAATCTACATGATGCCGTTTGTTTCATGGAAATGATTCTACAGAGAGCAAATTGTTGCATTTCGAATCCGGGTATTGTGCAGTGATTTGAAATGATTAGAAAGTCGCGATCAACATACTCAACCGTGATTCGAGACTGCAGACTGTGACAGGCAATAGTCTAACTGTGAAGGAATAAATCCCGAGCACAGGATCTGAGTAAGGCTTCACATTAGAATTCAGAGATGCTATTATTTTCATATGAAGGTGGTTTCATTAACAACGGAATCTCCAATTATGTACTGGGACGGACGGCTCCCAACACCGTTTTATCATCCGATATTGTTCCCTGGGCTGTGATCGAACGTCTGCCGGATCTGCTGACCGGTTCCAGGGTCATTCTGTCCATTGTGCTGCTATTCCTTGAACCGTTATCCGTTCCATTCCTGACGTTATATCTAGTGGCATGCATCACCGATTTCCTCGATGGCCATCTGGCGAGGAAGATGGGATGTAAGACGTCATATGGACCGTACTTCGACAGCCTGGCCGATTGTCTGTTGGTCGCGGTCGTTGTCTACAGTATCATAGTACACGTTGAATTCGATAATTGGATGATAATTTGGATAGTAATCATCGCATCCGTCCGTATCATAGCATTCCTCGTAGGTTCACTGAGGTATCACAAGCCGGCTTTCATCCACTCGTACCTCAACAAGCTGACGGGGATGGCCTTATTCCTGCTTCCATTCATACTGGTGACCATCAGCACCCCAGTGGCTGTCGCGATCGTATGTTCATTGGCATCGGTCTCATCGGCGGAGTATCTGCTCATCAACATCCTCAGCGACCACTACGATCCTGATTGCCCTTCGTTGCTGCACCTATGATCCCAGGACCTTTGCAGGAAGCTCCGCCTTTTCAGCATTATTCATAACATCGAGAAAACATCATTTATTTGGAAAAGGGAAGCCGGCACGGGGCCGGCATCGTGTTCAAAGGCTGTTGATGAAATCGTCAACAGGGTTGCCAGGTGTGGCTATCGTCTTCTTGGCTTTGTTGATGTAGATGTATTTCGAGAAACCGAGTTCCGAAGCTATCTTCTCCAACTGCTTCTGTCCCTTGTCATCGTTGTACAGACAGCAGAGGTAGAACGAAGGTGACTTCTTGTCCAAGGCGCCCTTATTCTTGGCCACATATTCCCTCAGATCGGACGGGACCTTTCCTGCCCTTACCCTTGTACCTACGACGATCTTGTCATATGCACCGATATCAATCTCGGATGCTTCCTTCACTGTCACGGCTTTT
>JAFSYZ010000265.1 GCA_017455785.1 Candidatus Methanomethylophilaceae archaeon | reverse complement strand
GAGGACCAGCATTTCGCCTTGGCGATGAAGAAGGGGAAAGGTTCATGCGCATTCCTGAACGGAAGGAAATGCGGCATCTATCAGAACAGGACCACCTTCTGCAAGCAGTTCCCGTTCCACTTCTATGTGAGCGACAGGATCCGGGTGGAGATTGACCTATCATGCCGCGGTGTATGGGATACCGAGGGTGCCGATGCCATGGAGCAGGCCAAGGTGTTGGCCGAAGCATCGGAGAGGAGGCTGTCCAAGGCTTTGGCCGAAGCATCGTCCGTGTACAAGGAGTTCTATTCGATCTGCAAGGAGACGGGCGTCATGTGCGATGTTTCCCAACTCAGGATGTCCGTGTCGGAGAACATATCCAGCTTCACGAATCTAGGCTATGTGGCAAAGGTCCTTAATCAGTCGTTGGAGGAGCCGAAGATGTCCTTGGACGGCATAACGCCGGATGCTAAGTACGACGAGAAGGAACTGAACGAAGCGGCGATGGAGGCCTCCATGGGATCCATGGGCTCGGACGATCCGCTCAGTGTGCCCGTCTACTGCGACAAGGACTTCAATTGGAACATGTTCATGGCCAACGGCAACACCATCGAGTGGGCGGTCATGGACGATGACGGTGAATTGCACCATAAGGGATTCGTCGATGCGAGGGACATCCAGCTGAAGGAGCCTGACGAGGAGGGTAAGAAGGTCCTGGCCGATTATATCCAGATATTGAACGGAAGGGACAGTTTCCTCGGTAACGTGTTCTATATGATGGACGATCTCGGTTACGAGGATGACATGGGAAACACCTACTACGGTGCGATGTGCGTCACGATCATCGATCTGTTATGGAGGGCATCCATGTTGGATCATTTCTTCGGTTTCGGCATGGGTGCCGAAGGCATGAAGGAAGCCATCATATTCTACGATATGGACAGGCTAGATGCACCGACCATTGGTGCATTTGTCTGATTGTTACGGAACAAAAAGAGAAGATGCCGCCCCATAAGGGGCGGCTGTTTCGTTTCATATCCTTCTTACAGCTACCACGATACCTGCGATCGCCACAAGTACTATCGAGAAGATCACGGCCACGTTGCGGGCACCGTCATCGGATCCGCCGTTATCCTCATTTCCATCTCCTATGTAGTAGGTGGAGTAGCTTCCGATGTATCATCCGATGTATGTAAAAGGCTGTAAGGGCGCATGCTAACAGGAACCGATATATCGTCTCGATGATTTGACTCCTTATAATACGCGCATGAAGTGATAACCCTTTTATAGTAAAGGACTTATCGGCAATTCGGTGGCTCAAATGATCAAACCATTATCTGTACTGCAGGCATCGGCGAACAAGAACGTCATCGTCGAACTCAAAGGCAAAAGGGAGTACAGAGGTGTCCTCGACGGATACGATCCCCACATGAACCTCGTTCTCAAGAACGCGGAGGAGATCGTTGAGGGCAACACGGTAAGGAAATTGAGCACTGTCATTGTCCGCGGAGACAATGTCATCTACATATCACCATAAGGAGAGATGAATCATGGGAAGAGGAACACCGGCACAGGGAAGGCACAACAAATTCAAGACACACATCCCCTGTCGCAGATGCGGAAACAGGGCCTACCACGTTAGGACCGGAGTATGTGCATCCTGCGGATACGGTAAGACAACGAAGCTCAGGTCATACAACTGGGCGAAGACACACTAAGGAAGAGGCGTAAGGGATGGCCGGACCAAAGCACAGCTGCGGGGTCGTCGGAATAAGATCGGTGTACAACGTAGTGCCTTCTTTGCAAAGGTCATTATTGGTCATCCAGCATCGCGGACAGGAGTCCGCGGGCCTCTCTGTGTGGAATGGAGAGGAGATTCTAACTGTCAAGAACAACGGTCTAGTGAACGTTGTATTGAACGACACGACATTGGCAGGCGTGGAAGGCAGATCCGGAATCGGTCACGTAAGGTATTCAACGACAGGTTCTAAGGCACCGGTCAACGCCCAGCCGCTCAACGTCGGAACGACATTGGGGCCATTATCTGTTGCCCATAACGGTGACATAACCAACTTCCAGGAGCTCAAGAAGAAGTACATGGAGCAGGGTTGGTCGTTCCTGACGGATTCCGATTCAGAGATGATCGCCAAGATCATATCGAAGAACATATCGCAGTTCAACGACGTCATAATGGCGATCAAGGACACCGTGAAGGAACTGGACGGCGCTTATTCATTGGCCATAATGGTCAACGATCATGTTTACGGAGTGAGGGATCCCTACGGATTTAGGCCGCTGTGCATCGGAAGGACCGAGGGTTCCAACATCATAGTCTCCGAGAGTGCCGCCCTCATATCATTGGGTGCGGAGTTTGTGAGGGATGTAGAGCCCGGCGAGATCGTCGAGATCGATGAGAAATCAATCATCTCATACCCTCCGGAAACCAAGAAGCCCAGGGCACACTGTATGTTCGAGTGGATCTACTTCGCAAGACCCGACTCCGTCATGGACGGAAGATGCGTCTACGATGTGAGGAAGAACGTCGGTAAGATCCTGGCAAGGGAATCACCGGCGGATGTGGATCTTGTAATGCCCGTACCGGATTCGGGACGTGCACACGCGATCGGTTACGCCATGGTTTCCGGCGTGCCGTACGAGGAAGGATTCATGAAGAACCGTTTCGTCGACAGGACATTCATCCTTCCCGAGCAGTCGGCAAGGGAGAACGCGGTATCCATGAAGATGAACCCCATATCATCGACCATCAAGGACAAGCGTATCCTCATCGTCGACGACAGTATCGTACGCGGTACGACATTGATGAAATTGATCAAGATGCTCAAAGCGGCAGGCGCCAAGGAAGTTCATGTAAGGATAGGATGTCCTCCGGTCATCGCACCCTGCTACTACGGTGTAGATATGAAATCGCGTGACCAGTTCATCGCCACCACTCACTCCGTCGAGGAGATCAGGAAGGAGATCGGTGCCGACAGTCTCGCTTACATCAGTATAAAGGGATTGGTCGAGGCTCTGGGGATACCCGAGGAAGACCTCTGCCTGGCGTGCGTCAACAACCTCTACCCTACAAGGATAGAGGGAGAGAAGTACCGTTACGACTGATCATCGTCATCGTCCTCTTCTTTATCCTCGATCTTCGGCAGCGGTGCACCGCAGTACATACAGTTCTCAGCGAACATATCGTTGAACGTGCCGCACATCTCGCATTTGATGGATACTTGTTTCATGTTACCCAGATTGATGAAGGATGTTATAATCTATAGGGGGTATGAACCGATCCCACCGCCGTCTATCAAAATGTTTAATAATAACGAGCATATCACATTGTTCACTCAACTGGGCAGGTAGATCAGTTGGAAGATCGTTACATTGGCATTGTAGAGGTCGCGAGTTCGAATCTCGCCCTGTCCACCTTCTTCACTTATCCAGATTGTCCAAAAGTGGACAAGGTTACTTTCCACCCTTGGACAACCATGAGTTCCTTGCATTATCCATCGCCTTGTTGAGCCTCTTCCTGCTGTAGAATCCCTCCGTGGTCTTGGTGCTCGCATGTCCCATGAGGACCGACACCGACTCTATATCGACGTCGCTGTCCAGATATCTCTGGCCGAACGTCCTGCGGCACATGCGGAGGTCGAATTTCACATTGAGATCCTTCTCCACCGTCTCCTTGATCTTGCGTATCGCGTTGCCGGAAAGATAGCCGTCTTGACTGTCCTTCGACGGGAACAGCGCATGTGAGTTGACGTTATTGTCCGCAACCCACTTTTTCCGCAGGATCAGGTACAGAGTGAGGATTTCGCGGACGTCCGGGTGCAGAGGAACGGTCCTCGGCATCCCGTAAGTCGCCTCGCCCTTGACATGGATTATGTCGAAT
>JAFSYZ010000050.1 GCA_017455785.1 Candidatus Methanomethylophilaceae archaeon | reverse complement strand
TCATTCTGCGGTTCTCCATGTACAACTACGCTCCTTATCGCAATAGTAAACGTTTAACGATATTATGATTATTCTGCAACAGGATGCATACAGTAAGTATTCGGAATCATACGAGGCGCATTTCAATAAGTGCCTCGATTTTACATCTATAGTCAGTATCATTTCTTTATTAATGCGTCTAGTTGTTTAACTGATTTTTCTTTATTTATAACGAAAAATAAGCTAATTTTTCTTGATAAAATACGAAAAATCAGCTGATAAATCTTTATATCGCGATATCCTCACTATAGATATGCTGAGGAGGAAGATCACCGAAAGCCTCTCCGAATGGAAAGGGCGCAAGCACAAGTGTCTGCTCGTGAAAGGACAGAGACAGGTGGGGAAGACGTATTCCATTGAGCAGTTCGCATCGGAGAATTATGAGAACTATGTGGAATACAATCTCAGCAGCGACAAATCCGCCAGGAGGATATTCGACGGCGATCTTGACGTAGACTCGATCATATCGGCGATGGGACTGTTCAGCCCCGATGTCGATATCAAACCCGGTTCCACGCTCATCTTCATCGATGAGATCCAGGACTATCCTCGTGCCAAGGAGGCATTGAAATCCTTTACCAAGGATGGAAGATATGATGTAATCGCCTCCGGGTCCATGCTCGGTGTGTCCATCCCGCACGATAAGGATGAAGAGGGCTCATGGAAGGCGGAGGATCAGGAGGAGCCCCTCGAACCATCCGGTTACGTAGAGTACATGACGATGTACGCATTGGATTTCGAGGAGTTCTGCTGGGCGAACGGTGTCAGCGAGGAGCACATATCCGAGTTGAGGGACTGCATACGTTCCAGGAGGTCCATCGGACCGGCTTTCATGGAAAGGTTCAACCAGCTCTACAGGGATTTCATGCTGGTCGGAGGTATGCCGGAGGCCGTCCAGACCTTCGTGGATACCAAGGATTACGCATTAGTGGGGAAGATCCAGAGCGATCTGTTGGAATCCTGCAGGAAGGACATAAACCGCTACAACAAGGGGATGGACCGCATAAAGACGCTGGAATGCTTCGAGAGCATCCCGTCGCAGCTAGCTCAATCCAACAAGAAGTTCATGTTCTCGAAGGTGGACGGCGGAGGATCCCGCAATTCCGCCGCCAAATACAAGGGGAACCTGTCCTGGATAGAGGGTGCCGGATACGGCAATATGGTTCGGTCTCTAAGGAGTGTATCCGTCCCCCTGAGGGGGAACGAGGTACGTGACCAGTTCAAGGTGTATCTGTCGGACACAGGTATGCTGATGGAGATGTACGGTAAGGCAGCGAAGCAGAGCCTGTACTCCGATGATATATCTTACAACAAAGGTGCCGTCGTGGAGAACTTCGTTGCGGAGTGCCTGATGAAATCAGGGTACATACCCAGATATTATCGTAAGAACAACGGTCCGATGATGATGGAGCTGGATTTCGTGATCGAATTGGGGAGCGAATTGGCCGTGATAGAGGTGAAGTCAGGGAAGGACCGTGACGCCCCGTCCATATCCAAAGCGGGGAAGATAGCCGACGTAAAGCGCAGGATATCCTTCGAGAAGACCGATGTCTTCGTATCCGACGACGGCATAGAACATTACCCGTTGTTCACCGCAGGTTTCATCGATGCGATGGAGAAGGAATACGACGGACCTGTGTTCTGAACTGTGTGGGTATTCATCCGAGGTACCGTTGGTTTAATAAAGTATTTAAATATAGTACAACAGTGTGGATATCCTATTCAAGGAAGGATATCCGATGGATGAGGAGATTAAGAAGAAGTTACCGGGACTGTTCCTGCTGTCATTCAGCACGTTCGTGGTCTGTGCACCCGCAGCGTTCACGCAGGTGATATCCTTCGATCTTATGTTGGATCTGAACTCGTTCCCGGGTAGCGAGTACGCCTGGGCGTTCCCCGCCTTCGTCGCCGGGGAATGCGCGTCCATGGGTCTGTGCGCGGGCATATTGGACAGAGTAGGAAGGAAGAAACCGTTCCTATTCGGTTCGCTGCTGTTCATAGTATTCACGGTGGCCTGCGCATTGTGCAAGGATATGCTGATATTCGACATCTTCCGTTTGTTCCAGGGATTCGGTGCGGGTATCATCATCGTCACATGCATCGCACAGATATTCTTCGACGTCAAGGATCCGAAGGGACGTTACATCGCCAACGGTATCATGTCCCTGGGATTCGGTGTCGGTATGCTCTTCGGTGTGTTCGCCGGTAAGGAGTTCATACAGACCATCGGATGGCCGATAGCCTTCTGGGCATTCGCCATCCTTCAATGCATCATCCTCTACCCGTGTCTTGAGGTCCTCTCGAACGGGGAGAAGAGCGAGAAGAAGGCGGATGTTCTCGGCGGTGTGATATTGATCTTCCTAGCAGGGTCCGTCGTGCTCTACATGGAGATGCTGTACCTCGAGTGGGAGATCACTGACGTCGAAGGGATAATGGGCGCGATGCTCATCGCCATGCTGTTCCTTGCGTTCCTGGTGGTGGAGTTCATGCATCCGAACTCCATGTTCCATCGGAAGATGGATAACGGGAGACTGTTCACGGTATCGATGGTGTTCATTCTGCTATTAGGGGTGATAGACATGGGTGCCGTCGGATACATGGTGAAGATCGCCCTGTTCACGTATCAGATGTCCGTTCTGGAGGCGGCGCCTTATTTCGTGGTGTTGGTGTTGGGTGCTGCGACCACTGCCATCATACTATCGAAGACGATCCATAAGACAGGGCATATGCCCTGGCTGTTACTGACGACGGCATTGTCGCCGGTGGCGCTGCTGTCTATGAAGATGGTGTCTAAAGATGATCCATCGTTCATGTTCGCCCTGCACCTGTTCTTGCTTGGTCTGGGGATAGGCTGTTTGGTATCCATGCTGAATGCCACCATACAGAACAGGGCCACCAAGGATAACAACGGTGCGTTGATGTCCTTCGCCATCATGGCCCGTACCATCGCATTGTGGTTGGGATACAACATATATCAGGCGATAACGGACGGATTCATGACCGATCATCTGGGGGAGACGATAGCCCATTGGAACGAGATCATGCCTTTGGAGCTACCCAGCAACAGTTCCCTTGCCAATCTACTGGTGACACCTCTGGCCGACTTCATCAAGATCATTCCGGGATTGACCGACGAGATAGCGACGGTGTTCGCTGACGGTGTCGGTTACGCATTCACATTCACCGCGATAGCCTTCGTGGCGATCGCACTGCCTTTTTCGCTGTTACTGTTCAGGAGGCCTAAGACATTATGAGCCGTGTCAAGTATGCAATGATGTTATCGGCGGCTCTGATCGTCGTCATGTGCCTCGTATTCTCCGCACCTGCAGGTGCGGAATCTGACAATGAGATCGTTATCGAAGGCGACTACGTCCTGACAGAGAATGTTACTTTCGAGGACGGTTCGGTCATCGTCATAAAGGACGGGACCAACATCACCATCTCGAATCACAGGATAGACTTCGGCAGTGGTTCCACCGTGAACTTCGAAGGTTCATTCACAGTTTCCATGGGCATGGAAGGCAGGATAATCGCCGGAGTCGGTACGAAGGTCAACTTCAGCGTCATGGAGTTCGATGTTTTGGAACAGGTCGTGACGGTACTGTTCAACGGTGTCGTCAAGGTAGATAGCAACACTGAACTCGTGGATGACGTGACCATGGAGTTCGATCCTGCTACCGCGGACCACAGCATACGCGTGCAGTCCGAGGACCACATGCTTGTCGCGGACGATCTGAAGTTCCATTACATCAAGACAATTTTGGAGGAGAGGATATCCGCTTCGTTCTCCACTGTATCATATGCAACGAAGAACTACGATGATACCGGGGCTCCGATCACCACCGTCCAGCTGACGATGGAAGCGGATCCGAACAAGATCGCTTTGGACCTGAGCAAGTCGCTCGGTACTACGAAGGTGAACGTGTTCAACGTTGACAAGTTCACCATCGTCAAGACGTACGTCAACTCAGGTATGGTTAACACAATATCCGTCAGCGGTGTGAACAGCGTCAACGCCTATACGGACATGGACGGCAAGTTCCACCTAGATGCCAGAGCTAACAAAGTGGAATTCGAAAGGACCAACGGAGGTGCCCTGGAGGGCACCATCACATTCAACCTGGTGTCCATGAGCACGATCCTGAGCACCGGCGATTACACGATATATGACATCATATTCGGCAATGCCCAGATAACTGAATTGTCACTTCTGGAGTTCGCTTCTGAAACTGTGGATTTGTTCGACAAGGAAGGTACGAAGGTGAAGACGATCC
>JAFSYZ010000264.1 GCA_017455785.1 Candidatus Methanomethylophilaceae archaeon | reverse complement strand
TTGCAGAGATGGACGTTCCTGATATCCTCGCTCTTCAGCTTCAGTGACGAATGGCTTACCTTCTTGATGTTGAAGGACCTCTCGGCGACGTTGCTGCATCCCTCGACGTCGCAGATCTCCTCCTTTGTTACGTGTGACATAAACCACGTATATGCAACGATAAATAAAACGAAAACGGAAAATGAATCATCATTAACAAAGGATTTGGATATCGAGGCCATCAACTAAATCCTCGTTTACCGTCGAATTGAAGTCACCGACCATCCCTTCTCAGAGCACCCTGTACCTGGTTGAACGCCCGCCGCCGACCTTCTCAATCCTTCCCTGTTCCTCGAGGGCATTGATCTCATTGATAGCGGATGCCCTGCTGTATCCCAATGATTCCAGGTCCGAACGTGTGATGAAGTCGGATGATGACAGTAATGATTCCAACCCGTCCTTCTCTGACAACATCGACGGTAAGGTAACGAAGAACAATGCGTCACTGACCTTGAACGTAGGCTGTTCCTTGTTCCGATACAATTTCATTATACGCGGTATTCCAGTGCCGTAGGCCTCCACATATCCGAGACGATAGAATACGTTAGCAAGTTTCGGATTCCTTGTTGATGATATTCCTGTCTTGAGATCCTCTATCGAATATGTCTCGTTAAGTCCTCCCGGTGATGATATGGTAAGTCTGTCCGGGTAGATACTGATGAGTATCGTACCCTGCATCGTATAGTCCCTGTGTATCAGCGCATTGAGGACGGCTTCCCTCACCGCAACGATTGGATATGCCGTGGTGTCCTTCCTCTCCACATCGTCTATCACAGATTTCTTCGTGTTGTGCCCGCTTATGAATCTCATAACCCCGTCGAACTGTTCCAGCACGGAACCCGTGAACTCAGCCCTATCCAAGAATGTATCCTTATAGTCATCCTGGAACATGGCAGCCTTGACCGGCATATCGAACTGATCGGACAACATAAAGCCCAGGTTGGTGTACATGTCGCCGTCCATTATGTGTAGTGCTCTCATCTGTTCGATACCGAGCTCAAAGCCGTACTTCATGAATACGGACCTAGTGAAATCGAATGTCAAGTCCTGATTGAGCGACAGTATGGTCTCGTATCTGCGGGAACGTGGAGTCTGAAGCATGACCCTGAGCATCTCTTCAGATACGGGGATGTTCACTATACCTCTACGCACATAGACGCCCTCTGCTCTGAGACCTTTCTCACGGAGATAATATGGTTTATTCGGTCCTTCGGAAACATCGATCCTTACAACATCCTTCCCAAACAGGTCGATACGATTCAATCTTGAGGTCATGGTAATGTCGGGACGTACATTGTCGTTCAACAACTGGGCGCACCTGATGGATGTACTGTCAGCATCTTTCACTCCGACGATGTTGCCCTCATCATCTATCCCGACGTAGATCGTCCCTCCCTCGCTGTTTGAGAAGGCTATGGCGGCACGTGCTATCCTATCAGAAACCTCCTCCTTGAACTCTGTACGAGAATCCTCTTTCATCAATAGTTGATATTTATTCGCATATTTATTCGTTTTTATTCGTATATAATCGTCTTATTCGTATTATTCGTTTTGTATTCGTTATTGAAACATGTATGGGCCATCATTTCACAGTTAGGACCATGTTGAACGTTACCTTAGAAATTATTTTTAGTCCCAAGGACCATTCCCCAGACATGGTCAAGGTTTCACCCTCAATGCTCTCAGCGGACTTCTCCAGATTGGGCTCGGAGATAGAGAAGGTGGACAATGCAGGATGCGACTGGATACACCTTGATGTGATGGACGGGATGTTCGTTCCAAACATAACGATAGGGCCCGGAGTCGTCAAGGCCTTGAGACCTTTTACCAAACTTACGTTCGATGTGCACCTGATGATCGAGGATCCGTTG
>JAFSYZ010000263.1 GCA_017455785.1 Candidatus Methanomethylophilaceae archaeon | reverse complement strand
GTGACTCTGCCGTCCTGTACGTTCACAGCCCCTACAGGTAAGCACTTCGTCAAATGGGCCGAAGGATCTGCATCGGGTACCCAATACTCCGCAGGCACTACCAGGAGCATATCGGCCAACACCACATATTATGCCATATGGGCCTGGAATACGTATACAGTGGCATTCGAGGAGAATGGCGGTCCTGCTGTATCGGATCAGACCGTCACCTACGGCAATACCGCCACAGCCCCTACAGGCTCGGTATACGGCGATAGGAACGCGACCACGATCAACAATAAGGACATGGTGTTCCTCTATTGGTGCTCTGATTCCGGATTAAGTACACAATACAACTTCTCCACCACGATCACCGCAGCGAAGACGATCTATGCCAAGTGGATAGATGTACTGAGGTTCACCAGCGTGCCTTCGGCTCAGATGGTATCGACACCTTCAGGAAACAACGTCTATAGTTTCAAGGCTTTGACAGCGAATGCCGTAGGCATATCCTGGAACCTGGGTGACGGAACGATCTACGACAACGTGGATGAGATAGAACATGAGTTCGCTCCAGGGACCTACACTATATCCCTGACGGCATACAACTCCAACGGCGAATACACCGACTACTACACCATAACGGTGCCTGAGAAACAGGATGAGGAAAGGCATGATATCAACGAGACTTTCATCCTGCTGGGTATCATCGGTTGCGTGGCCGTTGCTGTGGTCGCTGTGAGGAGATTCCTGTGATGGACGGGCTTTGCCCGTCCATCACTACAAACACCTTTTCCTTTCCATTTTCTCAGATCCTTTATGTAGGTCACTACGCGCTCCGCTCTTCTAAGAGAGCTCCGCTGCGGTGACCTGCGGCCAACATAACACTCCATTGAGTGTTTTCCAACGTATTTTTATACCCTCCTCCCTGGAGACGGACGGGAACGACATCCCAGGTGGTTTGTGATGAGAAGGATGATCATAGCAGTACTTCTGTTGGCGATAACTCTTGGACTGCTCTTCGTAGCCACGACCACCTACAGGTCGGTCAACACACCGTCGGACGTGGAGGTAACTCAGGACGGCGGTCTGCTGACCTTCTCCGTGAACGCCGATGTGAACACCTCGGTGGACTGGGAGATCTCCGACGTCATGAACACCGCCGCACAGCACAGGATGCTGTCGGGCCATACCGCAACCGTCAGTCTCGATCCAGGCCGTTATTCCGTGACCTGCACGATCACAGATCTGAAGGGCGGTGTACGTTCCGTTTCCGATACCATCAGTGTGCAGGGCGCGGTGGACAGGACGTTCTCATGGACATACGACGGACAGCCATGTATCATCACCTACACAATGGATTATTCGGACGTCGAAACGTACTACAACAAGTCTGTGTCCAGAGGCGTGTCCAAGGAGACGGATATCTACCAGTACATCGTGGTGGACGAGAACACGCGCCGTCTGGCCGATAAGATGATGGACAGCTATACTCTGATCACCGGTATGGCCCCTGTAATCGATTCGGCTGATTACGCGCAGTTCGTCCTGTCGTTCTGTCAGGATGCGATAGAATACGTGACCGATTCGTCCTCAAGGGGTCAGTCGGAGTACTGGAAGTTCCCCCTGGAGACGCTGTACGACAGCAACGGGGACTGCGAGGACACTTCCATTCTGTTCGCATCCATACTCTCGGCCTCAGGATACTCGTCCGTGGGTGTCTTTCTCATGCCATCGCATGCCCTGGGTGCAGTAGCCCTCGATGACTACACGCCCCAGGGCAACGGCACTCTCGTATCTTCCGAGAGGAACGGCCATATGTACTATGCGGCGGAGACTACATCCTCGTCGTGGAGCATAGGATATACCTCATCATCATTCCTGGATTCCATACCTCTTCTGTATGTAGGGCATCAGGAACTCATCTGATGCCGTTCCTATGGCGTCTGAGGAGATTTGTATGCATTGTCCATAAGATTATACGTTTAGAATGACAAGGCCTTGAATGACCGTTTCCGTTCGATTCTGAGGATGCGATGCAATCATCCGAGCATCAGGGAGAATCCTGTGACTAAGAGAAGGGTCATAGATGCTATCGCGGCTATCTGTCCGCCGTATTTCCCGATCCTGTTCTTCCTCTCGTCTTCGGATAGAGTGCATGCCATGAACAGCAATATGCTTATTCCGATTATCGCGAGGAATGTGAAGAAAATGTGTTCGGAGATCATAGCGGTGCGCTCTCTATGTAGACGGAGCACGCTCCGTAGGGTGCGGTGTTGCCGATCAGAATCTTGTAGTGTCCGCCGTTCCAGAGTTCCCCTGAGGTGTACTGCAGCGATACTCCTGATACCAGATTGTCATTGGATACCAGATCTATGGTGTCGGCCACCGAAGATGAATCGTAGTCCTTCATGAACAATGATATTGCGTAGGTCTTACCCAATACCGCAGGTACTGTGATGCTCCTGTTAACCGTCATGAAGGTCTCCGTGCCCGATTCGGTGACATTGGTGGTCCTGTCGTACTCTATCTGACCTTGATCCGGTATGGTGTATGTCTCCCCATCGACTACGATCTTCCAGAAGAGCTGCGCTCTGGTGGGGTCAACGTTATCGACCTGGCTTCCGACCTTGGCGGAACCGATGGTGATCTTCATACCGATGTTCGGTACTTCTTTAGAAGGCTCCGTGACAACGGTGTTGTTTGTCTCGGTGGCATTCCCGTCATAAACGAAGTAGACATAACCAATGGACAAAATGGCGATTGCTAATGCCACACATATCAGCACTCTGACGGGATTTGCCATGAGGTTTCTGATTTTGTAAGGTATAAAAAGCGGTTGGAAAAAACTCACTCATGGAAAAAAAGGTGTTTTCAAAAGCGTTTGAAGATTCTGAGGAATCTTCTTTTCTTGGAGTAGTTGTTCGGTATTGCCCTGATATCGTCCGTATCCCTTTTGGCCTTATCCACCATCTCGGCGGCGAGGATCCTCACCGAGTGTTCGATGGCGTTGGCCGCCTCGACGTAGGTCGCACCTGTCTCTTCTTTGAATTTCCATGCCAGATCGTTGATGAGCGCGGAATATTTCCTCGGGTCCCATATGTTGTTGCGTGCGAGGTCGTGGAGGTCGATGTTCCTCTTTTCCAGCCATTCTTCGAATTTGTATTCGGCGAAGATCGAACCCATATGTTCACCTTTTCGTCTTTTTCGTCTGTGCTCTGGGTTTCACAGATGGTTTCTTAATTGTAGCGGCCTTGATAGGCCTCTTTTTCCTCCGCCTCGGAGTCTTGTTATTGACCATCCCTATGACGATGGTGCCATAATCCACTTCGTTGCCGTCGAGATACACGCGCTCGAACGACTTCTTCGACGATACCTCATACATGTACTGATGTGTCACCGGATTCTCCACAATCTCCACATCATATCCTTGGAAGAAATTGTTCTGAAGGAAATTCGTCATCCCGCTGGTGTAGCGATCAAACCCCAGGGTGTCCGCAAACCGATATGACCATTGGCATCCGTTCAATTCGATGTGGTGTGAACCGCACTCGGGGCAGACGGCCAATATCATCTCCAGGCCATAGTATGGTGGATATACCTCTCCATCGTTGATGCGCTTCTCATATGTCGCGCCTCCCAATGTGAAGTGGTGCCCGCATTCCTTACAGAGCCATCCGCACAAACGGGTGTCCGACGGAGCTCTGTATTCCTTCTTTGAACGGTCCTTCGGTCTCGGTTTGACGGCTTGTATTTTCTTATCGGTCACATCATCACCTTTTCTTCGCTGCGACCTTGGGCTTGGTAGCGGTTTTCTTCTTAGTGGTCGGTTTCTTTGCTGGTGCCTTGGGTTTGGACTTCGTCTTTGGTGCGGCCTTCTTTTTCTTTGCGTCCGAGACCAGCGGTATTCCGTCCGAGTCGAACTTTTTGCCGTCGGAGTTCCTGACTATGGTGTATTCGGACCATGGGTCGTCGCCATCACCCTCCCACATGTATGATGCGCCCTTATCCGCCGCCATTATGGCATCATCCATCGTGGCCGCGTCGTAAACACAAGAACCCTCGAAGATGACGGAATATCCATCCTTCGGTTTGGTGTTCTTGGATCTCTTGAATGACATGTAGCGCCCATCCACATTCCCGTAGAAGCTCTCCCCGATCTTCACATCCTTTGGTTCGATACCGAGTTTTTTTATTGAGCTTTCTTTGAGGCAGCCGTATGTTATTTCATATTCGTGTTCTCCCATAGGTGCGTTGTTTTGGATGTAGGCCCTCATCCTGTCTTCATCATATTTTGGTTGATTGCCATATTTTGTAGCTGATTCCCATACTACCTTTCCTTTAGGTAGTTTCTTCTCGGAGTCCAGATGTTCTACCTCTAACGATGTTTCGAGGGATGGGTCATCAATTACAACGCTTTTGAATACATCTCCGTTCTTCCACGATGCATAGGTGAATGCGCCGTAGTTGCTGTAAATGCCTTTGTGGCTGATGTTCTTGTCCTGACGGTATTTCTCCTTCCATTCCTCATGTCCCATATCTTCCCACTGGGTGACAACAACCGCACCTTTAACCAGGTAGGCATTGTGGCGGTCACAGTCATTGTAGTATTTCACCATCGATTCAGGTGTACGGAATGTATGTGTCCCGAAATCCTTCATCTTTTTTGTGACCCCTCTCAGGTCATGACGCATCAGATTGGTGACCAAAGTCTCGTTGAACATGTTCACATAGGCATTTGGATCCGAGGGCGAACCGAGTTCCTTCTTGTAACGGTAGAATAACGGGCTCTTCTCGATGTCGGTGTAGTCGTGCTCATAGTTCCCAGAGAATTCTGTTTCAGGCCTAGGGCTGTCCGTAACCCTGTATGTGTAGGGCTTCATTCCCTTGGATGCGATCTTCTTCTTAGCAGGTGCCTTAGGCTTCGCCATAGGCTTCTTGGTTGCTGGTCTCTTAGCGCAGGTCATGTTATCTTCCTTCAGTCTTTTCTTCTGATCTTGAAAATCGTTTTGTGGTCCCTGGTGGATGCCGTCCTCTTCAATTCTTTTATACCTGAGACTATTGCATCCCTCTCCTTCCTCTCCTCTGGATCGTCAGCGCCTGATGCGTAAACATCATCGATATCTTCGATGAGGCTGTCGAAACTGCCGTCGGACAGGAGTTCGTATGCGAACTCGGTCAGTTTCCTGATACCGTCCTCGCTGTCATCGTAGATGTCCGTGAAGCCGTATTCACCATACTTCTCGCAGAATCTGGCGTATCTCTCGGCGAGGTCCCACATCTTACGGTCCCTTCTGTCGATGCGGAAACCGTTGTACAGTTTGCCCATCCTCACTCCCTCTTGGATGCCTTCCTCTTGACAGGGGGCTTTTTTGTCGGTGTCTTTCTCTTCACGATGGGTTTCTTCGCCTGGGATTTCGGTTTGGCAGCGACATTGATCCTCGGTGAGTTCCTGTAGAAGTACAGTCCGCAGTTGTTGCAGAACAACCCATAGCCTATTTCCTCGATGCGTTTGGATCCGCATTGCGGGCATGCAGGTATCGGTTTCTTGGTTCCTGTCTTTTTCTTGGACGGTTTCGGTTCATCCCTATCCCAATAGCCGTTGAGTTCCAGTGTATCGACCATTTCCGCATCGTACTTGTAGCCCTGGATGAAGTCGTACCAGTCGTAACCGCCCTTCTTGAAGATGGCCATCGGTATCTCCAATGTCAGGTAGCCGGCATCATGGTCTTTCATGACGTTCACCACAGGGATGTATATGTGGAAGTAGTCCCTGTTCTCGATGGCATCCCATATATCGCCGAAAGCATCCTCATGAATGACGTAATCCCTGACGTTCTGTCCGGCTCTGATATGGAGTTCATCGACCTTCTCTTCGGCCTGTCTGGCAATCCTCTCGTCTCTCTTGGTGAGTGTCATGGGATTACCTCTTGGCAGCCTTCTTCTTGACCGCTGGTTTCTTCCTCGGAGCAGGCTTCTTGGCGGGAGTCTTAGGCTTCGCCGCAGGTTTCTTGACTGACGGTTTTTTCGCACCTGATTTCTTGACAGGTATATCCTTTGCTGCGGTCTTCTTCTTCGCTGGCCTTCTGAAAAGTTTGAAGTTCTTACTGGTCACAGGACCATAGACCCTATCTGCGAACCTGGGTGCCCTTGTGTATCCAGCGGTGTTGGCGATATGACTCGTCACATCCTCATACGGGTGGTTGAGGTAGTACTGGTATCCTTTCTTGGTGAGTTCTCTGATCCTCATGACATTGGTTCCGTCATGGTGGCGCATATAGACTACAAGGTCACCGTTCTCATCATAGATTTCGACATCCTCGATGGATCTGCCCCATATGCTTCTTTGAAGATCATCGAAGTCCTCGATCATCTTTCCGGCACCGTGTCTACCGTCCCACAATCCGAGGTACCCGTACGCTACATACAGCGTATCTGTGTTGTCGAAGAC
>JAFSYZ010000262.1 GCA_017455785.1 Candidatus Methanomethylophilaceae archaeon | reverse complement strand
GTACGGTGTCCATGTCGTACTCGTCATCGAATGATACCGCTTGCCTGATGGACAGTTCTCCTGTCGTGATGGTTCCTGTCTTGTCGAAGGCCATGACGGATATGCTGGCCATCCTTTCCAGGGCATCGCCCTTTCTTACCATGACTCCCTTTCTTGAGAGGTTGGCGATCGCGGCCAGTATCGATGTCGGCGTCGCAAGTACATAGGCGCAGGGACAGAACACCACCAGTACGGTAACGGATCTGATGATGTCTCCCGTGATGAGGAACATCGCTGTTGCGATGCACAATGCGATGATGACTATCCATGTCGCCCATCTGTCAGCGGCCTTCACTATCTTGGCCCTTCCTGGATCTGCGGAATCCACAAGTCTGATCATCCTTTCCAATGAGGTATCCTCTGATGTGGATTCAGCGATCATTATGAAGGAACCGTATCTGCTGACCGATCCTGCGAGAACCGTATCTCCTGCCTTCTTTTCGGCGAGTATCGATTCCCCGGTGAGCATCGATTCATCGATCGATGTGTGACCATCGACTATCCTGCCGTCCACAGGTACAGTACCTCCGGAGAGAACACGGATTGTGTCTCCAATGTTGACATCCGATACAGGAGAGGTGAAGAACGTACCATCCTTCTGAAGGATGTCGGCCTCAAGCGGCTTCATCTCTGATAGGGATCTCAATCCCTTGATGGCCTTGAAGGTCGTACTATTCTCGAGAGAGGTACCGAAACTCATGATCAGTGCGATGAATCCTGCTGCAAGGTAATCACCAATTGCACAGGAGGCGATGATTGCTATGGATACGAGAAGATCAGCCTTGAGATCGAACTTGGTTAATAGAGCATATGCGGCCTTGATTATGATGGGAATACCGCAGAGAACGACGGCTAACAATCCGATGTCGTACTCTATCACATTGAAGTAGTCCAAAGCGAGTGCGATTCCGGAGACTAACATGACGTAGATGTTGGTGTTCACCTTACCCGCAGTCTCAACCACCTGTCCGAATATGCTACTTATACCCATACCCCGTATGAGTATATGTGACTAGATATAGCATTCGCTGATTGGATGTAGGGTCCAATTTCAGATCTTAGAGAAATTATCGATGGCCTTTGCGAAGCTGGCTATTACCTTTTCAGCATCTCCGTGCTCGATTCCGTCACGGACGCAGTGGTTCAGATGACCTTCCAGAATTATCTGTCCGCATTTGTGCAGAGCGGATTTGGAAGCATTGATCTGAGTGAGAATGTCTTCGCATGGTACGTCCTCATCCACCATTCTGTCGATGGCCTGTATCTGACCGATGATCTTCTTGAGTCTCCTGTGAAGGTTCTCGGAATCCATGCAATCTTTCATGTTTATGGTAACCGTAATTCTACTTAAAAAGAGTATTGGGATTATCCATCCATCCATAGAATCGGTTCGTTCATTGTCGTTCTTGTAAGAACTTACTAAATACCATGTTCCATTCTACAATCATGCTTGTCCGCGCTTCTTCGTTATCCAAATCCTATGGGCCCGTCAAGGTGCTGAAGGACGTCACCCTCCAGATAGATGATGGTCAACGTGTAGGTGTCGTCGGTGTAAACGGTTCGGGAAAAACGACCCTTTTGAAGATCATCCTTGGAATGGAGAGACCTGATACAGGAGAGATCGTCAGGAGGACGGACAAGATCGGTTATATGAGTCAATTTACAGACATCTCTAACGATTCTATCATCAGGGATGTCCTCAGTAGCTCCTATGGTTTCGTGGAGAATATCAAAAGACGTATGCAGGAGATCGATGACATCATGGCCGTCGGTGGCGATATCGATTGGAATGCACTGGTGGAAGAGAATCTTGATCTGGAGAACAAGCTCCAGTCCTTCGAGGCCACGATCGGGGACAAGCTGAAGGATATCTTCGCGGAGATCGATTTCCCGATACAAATATTGGACCGGAAGATTGGAGAGCTGTCAGGTGGTGAGAGGACGAAGGTCATGATCGCCAAGCTTGCCGTCCAGGTAAGGGATTGCGATCTCCTGGTGATGGATGAGCCCACTTCCCATCTAGATATCACCACCATCGAGTGGATGGAGGATTTCATCATAAATTCCGACTGCGCAGTCCTGGTGGTGAGCCACGACAGGCATTTCCTCGATGATGTCGTGGATAGGATAATAGAGATAGAGAACGGCAAGTCGACAGAATACAAGGGCAACTATTCCGCTTATGTCGAGAAGAAGAACGCTGCCATAGAAAGGAAATTGGCGGAATTCGAGAGATACGACAACCAGAGGAAGAGGGAGGAGGCCCTGATCAATGAGATGTCCCACGATGCCAGGAGGTACATGGCATCCTACAGGACCAGGAAGCTCCTCTTGGATAAGATGGATGTCAAAGAAAGACCTGACGAGAACAAGAAGGTGTCCATTACATTCCAGGCCGCTCAGAAGTCCGGTAAGAACATGATAATCGCCGACAACGTATCCCTCGAATACGATGGAAGGACCATTCTCAAAGGCATCAATCTGGACATACAGAAGGGCGATAAGTTGGGAATCTTCGGTTCCAACGGGGCCGGTAAGACGACGTTGATCAAGGCGATCATGGGCGATATCCCTCACAAAGGGAATCTTTGGGTCGCCCCGGGTGCGAAGATCGGATACTATTCGCAGAACCATGAGGGATTGGATCTCGATTTGACCGCCGAGGAACAGATACTGTTGGTCATCGGAAAGGATAAAAAAGCAGAGGCGAGGAACATGCTGGCACATTTCCTCCTAACCGGTGACGACGTCACCCATAAGATGTCATCGCTGTCCGGCGGACAGAGGGCGAAGGTGTCGATGTGCATGCTTCTCAACGGCGGGACGAATCTCCTGATCCTAGATGAGCCCACCAATTATGTCGACATCGAATCCAAGCATATTCTGGAACAGGCATTGGCGGAGTATGACGGAGTAGTTATCACCATAACGCACGACAGGTTCTTCTTGGATAACGTCTGTAATAAGGTGGCTGAAGTGGCTAATGGGACAGTAACTGTACACAACGGCAACTACACCGATCTCAAAGGCGTCCCCAAGCCCAGGAAGAAGAAGTCGGAGTCCAAAGGTGTGAAATATCGGGTCCTGTCACCTTTCACCAATTGGACCCTCAACAAGAAGTTTGTGAAAGGGGATGTTGTGTTCATCACCGAGGAGGACATGAAAGGCTTCGAGACGGCGATGAACCAAGGGAAACTGAGGAAGGCCTAGACCTTCGTGATGTATCCCTCTTTCCTCGGTTTCGGCACCGGCAGTTCGCAGTCGGCATATCCGATAGCGAAGGAGCAGACCCCCATCAGACCGTCAGGCATGCCCCATTTCTTCAGGAACGCTTTGCCTTCATCGGAATCGAACATCTCCTTGGAGCGGTGGATCCAACAAGAACCAAGGCCGCAGGCATATGCGGCGTTGACGATATTGGTACCTACGGCGCACGCATCATAGAACGAAATCGGATTGTCCCTTTCCGCAAGCACATAAACGATGGTGGGCGCTCCGTAATATGGTTCAGCGGTACTGAAATAGGTCATGAATTTCTTGTTCAACTCATTGAGCGCTTCAACATCTTCGGGATTCTGTACGGCTACGATGTACGGTGATTGTTTACCCATGCCAGTG
>JAFSYZ010000261.1 GCA_017455785.1 Candidatus Methanomethylophilaceae archaeon | reverse complement strand
TTCACATCCGGTGAGAGATACAGCATGATCTACCGTTCGATGAAAGCCGAAGGCATAAACAATACCGTCATAGTGCCGATCGAGGACATGAACATCTATTCCCTTTGGGTATCGAAGGTCAGATCTTTGTGCCCCCCGTTCGATGTCGTCTATTCGAACAACAATGCGACGAAACGTCTGTTCAGCGAGGCAGGCTATCAGGTCCACGGATCCCCGATATACAATCGTCAGGAGTTCTCCGGGACTGAGGTCAGGCGCAGAATTGCCGAGGACGGGGACTGGAGATCCCTGATTCCTAAAGAGGCCGCCAAGGTGATCGAGGAGATCGACGGTGTGGAAAGGATAAGGTCCATCTACGGTGGTTCCCCAGATGAATCCGAGTGATCTAATCTCCCTTTTAAACAATAAGGGATTGAAACTATCCCTTGCAGAATCCTGCACAGGCGGGATGATAGGTGCTATGGTCACATCCGTCCCTGGATCCTCGTCATGCTTCCTAGGCTCCGCTGTTACATATTCCAACGAGTCCAAGGAAAGACTGCTGGGAGTTAGTCACGAGACATTACTGGTACATGGTGCAGTCAGCAGGGAGACGGCGGTGGAGATGGCATACGGGTCGTTGAAAGCGTACGATTCCGACATAGCGGGATCGGTCACCGGGATCGCTGGTCCGGGCGGAGGAACGGAAGAGAAACCGGTAGGTACGGTATGCATGTGCGTGACCGATGGTCTGAGGAAAGTAGTCTTCCAATATCGCTTCGAAGGGGACAGGGAGAGTGTACGCAGACAGACTGCTGAGGTGCTTATGGACAACATCTCGGACTTCATCGGAGGAATACTGTGAGATACGAACGTCAAATCGGATACCTCGGTGAGGATGGTCAGAAAAAGCTGCAAGAGGCAACTGTTACAGTTGCAGGATGTGGAGGCCTCGGATGCAACGTCATAACCCAATTGGCATTAGCAGGAATCGGCAGGATCAGGATCATCGATATGGATACCATCTCGGAATCGAATCTCAACAGACAATTCGTACATTGCGGCAACGATGGATCCAAAGTAAAATCCATGTCAGAATGGATCGGAAAGATATCCGAAGCCGAGGTCGAGGAATTCGATGAAAGGATTGATGATGATAACATCGATAGGATGATAGACGGTTCGGACATCATCATAGATTGCCTCGATAACAACAGTGCCAGATCCATCCTCAACAAAGCGGCGCTCAGGAAGAATATCCCCTTGATACATGGAGGTGTCAACAGGATGTACGGTCAGGTCATGCTGATGACCCCCGGCAGGACGGCATGTCTCGACTGCATCATGACAAAGGATGATGATGACAAACAGGTCATCGGTGCTGCAGCATCCGTCATAGGATCTATACAGGCCGCAGAGGCCATCAAATACATCACGGGAAAGGGTACGACGTTAGAAGGCAGACTCCTCACTGTAGATCTGGAAAATGATGAATTCAAGGTCATCCCGATCTCCAGGAGGAAGGGCTGCAAAAGCTGTCAGACCTTCTCATCAACATAACCTACCTTCTCGACATCCCTCTCGTCGTATACCTCTGAAAGGATACTTCTGGCTATGTCAATCGCAGTACCCTTGTTATTCTCATGGAAGATAAGAATGGAACCTGCCGGATACAATGTGATGTAGTATCCGTTCCAATCGAAGTTCACGAACTCCCTGCTCTTCTGATACTCACTGTGCATCTGAGCATGGACCCTGTCCAGGTCGATGGGGATCTTCTTCTCCGGTCTGACAAGCAGATCTATCCCTCCGCAGAGCCTGGTCACGGTGAACCTCAGTCCGCTGAAATCCTCCATGCCACAGACCATCCCAAAAGGGTATAATATGGTATCTCCGATTATCACACATGCAGCATATCAGCACCGGTAAGGTCAAGGAAGTCTACGCGGTGGATGACAAACAGTTGGAGTTCGTCTTCACCGATAACATATCCGTTTTCGACAAGATAATCCCATCACAGATCCCGCACAAGGGAGAGACACTGTGCAGGACCGCCAAGTACTGGTTCGGATTGCTATCCAAGGAAGGTATCAACAACCACTACATCTCCGAACCCTCTGCGAACAGAATGAGGGTCAAGAGAGTGCAGGTCATCAGGGACTACAGCAAGATCGACGGGAGCACCACGAACTACCTGATCCCCCTGGAGGTCATCTGCAGGTACTACGCCGCAGGCTCGCTCATGGACAGGATCAAATCCGGAAAGGTGAAGCCGGAAGATCTGGGATTCCCGGCAGACCAAGTGGTCAAGGAAGGGGAGAAACTCCCGAAGCCGTTCATCGAGGGCACCACGAAACTGGAGGAACACGATGAGAACCTGACCGATGATGAGGCCAAGAAGATGGCGGGACTCTCAGATAAGGAATTTGAGAACATCAAGAGCACCGTACTGAAGATCGATGC
>JAFSYZ010000260.1 GCA_017455785.1 Candidatus Methanomethylophilaceae archaeon | reverse complement strand
CGTATCGGGAATCCTTGCGTTGCAGGACCTCGGATTCTATGAGAAAGGGAAGGCTGGAAAAGCGTTCCTGGATGGAGAGGTCACCCTCGGAGGAGGAAAGCTAACTGTCAACACATCAGGAGGCTTGAAGGCAAGAGGACATCCAGTCGGAGCGACCGGTGTAGCGCAGATAGCCGAGATCACGGATCAGTTAAGGAACAGAGCGGACAAGAGGCAGGTCAAGGATGCCAAGTACGGACTGGCACAGTCCGTCGGAGGCACCGGTTCAGCCGTAGTCGTCAGCATTCTGGAGGCGATCTGATGTCTTCCGTCGCAAAAGAGTGGAGGGAGATCCCAGGCAGGTACAACCTTCAGGGGACCAGATGTCAGGTCTGTGACAGGAAGTACTTCCCGTCACGCTCACTGTGCCCGCACTGCAGAAGAGCCAGCATAGGTAAGATGGAACCCTATAAGGTATGCAGGGAAGGAACAGTTTACACCTATTCCATCATCCATGAGGCACCTGCGTGCAACAACACATTGAAGCCGTATGCTGTCGCGATGATCAAGACCGATGACGGCCTGATGATATCCGCACAGCTCGTGGATGTGGAACTGGACAAGGTTGAGATCGGCATGCCCGTACGTGCAGTCCTGAGAAAACTGGACGAGGACAGCCCCAGCGGCGTCATCCATTACGGATACAAATTCGTCCCAAAGAAATGAACAAACGGGGTGGAAACACCCCCTTTTTCTTTACTTTAACTTCTTGAGGATGTCCACCATGGCCACCCTCTCCAATGCCAATCCGTCATAAGGGATATTGTTCTCATTTACAAGACCCATGACGTATGCTTTCTCATCATTCCCTTCAACGATGGAATCATCCCTCATCATGCCTAATTCATCGAGAAGGAGTTCTCCCTCAACATCCAAGATGATCACGGCATACTCATTGCACCCTTCCTTCGGTTTCATCTTGGTGAGCGCTTTCGAGATCTGTCTCTCACCTGATGCATATAGGATGATCTCTGTCAGAAGCGATTTAGAACTGTTGGTCCCATCCTTAAAAGCCCTCTCAGCATGCTGTACTGCTGAAATAAGCATGTCCTTTCCATAGACCTGCATCGGATCCAATATGACGGATTCCCCTCCCAATGATATGAAATGCTCTATCATCTTCTCGAAAGGTGCATCTCCCCTGATTCCTATTACGGTCATTTGATGGACCATAGACTCGAATCCCTTCACTCACTTAATAAATGTCTGTATTCAAAGAAGGGAATGGCCACGCACACAAACTTGTACGTGACCATTTAGAAGCATCACATCTTCTTGAAATCCGACTTCCCTACACCACAGATAGGACATACCCAGTCATCAGGTATGGACTCGAAGGGTGTACCCGGTGCGATACCTGAATCGGGGTCGCCCTTCTCCGGATCGTAGACATAACCGCAGACCTCGCACTGATACTTGGCAGGCTTGTCGGATGCTGTCTCTTCAACGATTGCATCCCCGTCTCCCGAAAGCAACGACTTCACCATGGCGGGAACAAGTGCGAAATCCTCATCCTCGGGATTCCAATTGGAACGAACGTTCTCCTCGCAGACCTCGAAACCGGCATCGGCAAGTTTCTGCTGCAGGATCTTGACGGATTCACCGCTCCATCCATAGCATCCGAAAGCGGCCGCCTTCTTCCCCCTGAACTTCAGCTGCGTCAGCATCTCAAGCCAACCTGCGACGCTCGACAGGATACTGTTGACCACCGTCGGAGAACCTACCGCGATGGCCTTGGATTTGAACACCTCCGTCATCACGTCGTTCTTATCGGATTTGGAGATGTTGTAGACCTTCACCACCGTGTTAGGTGCCTGTCTGTGAACCTCCTCGGAGATGGCATGGGCGATCTTCGCGGTCCCCTCCCACATCGTATCGTAAACGACAGTCACCTGGTCCTCTTTGTATGAATCCGCCCATTTCGCATAGGTGCGGACGATCTGCAGAGGATCCTTGCGCCATATGGCCCCGTGGGATGGTGCTATGATATCGATATCGAGGTTCAACCCTTCGATCTCCTTCAGCTTCTTCTGAAGGACGGATGAGAACGGATTAAGGATGTTGGCGTAGTACTTCATCGCCTCCCTCCATAATGTGGGTTGGTCAGCAAGGTCAGCGAACAGCTCCTCTACCGCGAAGTGCTGTCCGAAGGCATCGTTCGAGAATAGGATATTGTCACCTGTCATGTAGGTCGCCATGGAATCCGGCCAGTGAAGCATCCTCATCTCGACGAACACGAGTTTCTTTCCGTTGCCGATATCTATGCTATCACCTGTCTTCACGGTATGGAAATCCCAACCCTTCTTGCCGTACTGTCCCTCCAGGCTCTTCACCGCGGAGGCCGTACAATAGATGGGCGTACCGGGAATCTCATCCATCAATGCCGCCAACGAACCGGAATGATCACATTCTCCGTGGTTCATGATGACTATGTCTATCTTCTTCAGATCGATCTCCTTCTTCAGGTTCTCGATGAATTCCGAACGATGGGGCGTCCATACGGTATCCACAAGTACAGTCTTGCCCTCTTCTATCAGGTAAGCATTCTGTGACGAACCGTTGGAAATGGAGTACTCATCACCGTGGAAGGTCTCCAACTCCCAATCCATATAACCAATCCAGCTGACGTTGTTCTTGACGTTCTTCCTCATCCTATCGCCGTAAGGTATAACGTGATGGAACTTAACCTTCACTAGGTCGAACGATACGCCCGTGCGCGTGATAATATTTATTATAGCACCCTCCATTCAAGGGACGAAACACGTGATCACCATGAGCGAATGGGTAAAGATTCATGCACCGGCAACCACATCAAATCTTGGAGCTGGTTTCGATATTTTCGGTCTTGCACTCGATGAACCGTATGATACCATCGAGGGTAGGAAGATAGAATCCGGTATTGTCATCACAGAGGTATCGGGACCTGGAAGCGAGAGCATCCCCAAAGATCCTACCAAGAATTCAGTAAGTATCGCGGCTGCAGAGGTCCTAAGGAGGACCGGCGCTGACTTCGGTATCGAGATCAAGATCAAGAAGGGAATCCGTCCGTGCAGCGGAATCGGATCCTCAGGTGCATCAGCCGCAGGCGGTGCCTATCTCGCACACGTCCTGACTGGAGAGAAGCTCTCGCTCACAGAGGTCGTATTGTGTGCAGCTCACGCGGAGGATGTCACATCCGGCGGATTCCATGCGGATAACGTAGCGCCCTGTATCCTTGGCGGTTTCACGATGATCCGTTCCTACGAACCGTTCGAGGTCATATCCATCAAACCCCCGGAGGACCTCGGTATCGTCATCGCGATGCCCGATGTGCTCGTTCCCACCAAGGAATCGAGGATGGTGCTGCCGCAGACGGTCAGCGTGAAGGATCTGGTGTTCCATGTCGGTAACGCATCCTGCTTCGTACATGCTATGGAGACAGGAGATGTAGACCTGCTCGGACGCAGCGTCAAGGATGCTGTGTTCGAGCCGGCAAGATCAAGGTTAGTACCACATCTGAAGGATGCTGAGAAGGCGGCACTGAGTGCAGGGGCCAAGACATCCTTCCTGGGAGGTTCCGGACCTTGCATAATTTCATTCTTCAAGAAATCGGAGATGGACGGAAAGACCATAGCCGACGCCATCAAGAAGGTTTACGATGAGAACGATATGCTCTGCACCACTTGGATAACCACATGGGGGGCAGGCTGCAGAAGGGAATAAAATGGCAAATCACAAAGTCATATGTTGGGATTGCGGATGCGATGTTGATGACCCCTTCGTCAACACATGTCCGAAGTGCGGCGGTCTCCTGACCGTCAAGATGGATTTGGAAAGAGTCAAAGAAATGAAACCGCAGGATCTCGCCAAGACACCTATCGGAGTCTGGAGATATGCGGACTTCCTCCCGGTGGACGTCAAGCACGCCGTGACCATCAAGGAAGGCGGAACACCGCTCTATTCCACAAAGGCCCTCGGTGCCGAGATCAGTATCCCCGACCTGTACGTGAAGTACGAGGGTGCGAACCCCACAGGATCATTCAAGGACCGCGGTATGACGGTCGGTGTATCCCATGCTGTAGAATTGGGTGTGAGCACGGTCGGTTGCGCATCCACGGGTAACACATCAGCATCACTCGCAGCCTATGCAGCGAAAGCGGGTCTGAAATGTGCCGTGTTCCTTCCGTCAGGAAAGGTCGCTGCAGGAAAGCTCGCTCAGGCCATGTTCTTCGGTGCAAAAGTTCTGTCCATCGACGGTAACTTCGACGACGCCCTCGCACTGGCAAGGAAGATGGCAGAGGAGAAGAAGCTGTACCTGCTCAACAGTATCAACCCCTACAGGCCCGAAGGACAGAAATCCGTCCTCTTCGAGATCATGGACCAGCTGGCCTACGACATCCCCGATAGGATCATCCTGCCTGTTGGTAACGCGGCCAACATCTGGGCGGTCTATAAGGCACTGACAGAGCTGATGGAGGTCGGATGGATCGACCGTATGCCCATGCTCACAGGAATCCAGGCGGAGGGAGCATGCCCTGTCGCATCTGCGTTCAAGAACAAGACCGATGACTTCGTTCCTGAGGAACATCCCGAGACCATCGCGACAGCGATCAGGATCGGTAACCCTGTCAGCGGAAGGAAGGCATTGACCGCCATATACAAAAGCGGCGGTTATTCCACAACGGTCACCGATACAGAGATCATCGCGGCACAGAAACTCCTCGGAAGGAGGGAAGGTGTCGCAGTCGAGCCCGCATCCGCAGCATCCGTGGCAGGTGCCAAGAAGCTCCG
>JAFSYZ010000259.1 GCA_017455785.1 Candidatus Methanomethylophilaceae archaeon | reverse complement strand
GACAGTTTGACCATCTTCGGAGGCAGTACCTTCCACCTCCAGAATCCCATGTCCACGAACTCCTTGGGCAATCCCCTATCCTCAGCGTACCTGTAGAGATAATCGGACCATTCCTTGTGCAACTCGGGATGTATGCGGCCGGTGTTCTTCCATTCGCTTGCAAGACATGATGCACAGAGATAGCACCCTATCCTCTCGAAGTCACGCTCGTACAGAGGATTGTACTCCAGACCCCTCATCCATATGTATCCCCAAATCTCGGCCGCAGACCATGACCTGACCGGATTGAGGTTCGTCTGATTGGGGACGAAAGGATTCTTCGAGACGAAACCTATCTTCGACCTTGAGAAGGACTCCAGCATCCTGTTGCCTTCGATCGTGACGGTTCCTTTGGGGTACTTGGATGATATCATCTCGGTTATCGGACCGAGTTTGCACACCTTACAGCACCATCTGAAGTCCTTGGCTGGAGGACCGAATGTATCTACATTCTCCCTGAATGCATCGTTCGCCTTCGCCTCATGCAACTCCATGCCGTTCTTCCGAGCGAATGAATGCACATACTCCACGGTCTCAGGGAACTCCAATCCGGTATCGATGAACAGCAATTCGATATCCTTCACCGCTTTCATGGCAACACCCAGAGCGGCCAACGAATCCTTACCTCCCGAGAATGAGGCCGTCACCGGCAGTCTCTTGTCCTTCACGAATGAACGTATGTCACTGACGGAATTGCCCTCGATCCCTTTCAGATGATCGATGTTCGATGACACGAACACCTCCCTGTCCGATTCGGGGGACGGTATCATATCCGACCTGTTATCGAGATCCTTGATCTTCACGGCACGCTCCGCTTCCCTCAGATGTGTGCTGTCGGTCAGTGAGACACCTGCGCCTATCTTCTCCCCCTTCCTCAGGATGAGAGGTTCACCTACATCGAAATCACCTATCACGTCGGTGACTTTCTCGCCGGGGATGTTCTTACCCTTGAGGTGTCCCGACATGCCCGAGAACGTAACGATATTCTTACTGGCACATTCGGAGAACAGCTCCGCACCGGCCTGTCTGAGGTCCATCTGATAGTCATTCAGCATCAACGAGAACCTCATCACCGCGATGACCTGTCCGTGAGCGACGATCTCATCCGTACGATCCTCTCCGGGCACCTTATTGAGAAAGATCATCCTACCTTCCAACGGCTTAGATGTACCGAAGAAACGTTCGAAAAGCGACAGTACCAGATCGACCCCTTCACCCATGCACGGCCTGATGTCGCCGGGGCTGTTGATCTCGAACTCACGTACCGGGTGCCCTTTGAAACACCTCTTCCCCAGGATCAATGTACCGCAGGTATCGCACCATAGGCAACTCTCCTTCCCGTGAGCCACATTGGTCTGTGCCATCGCTCTTATTACGCAAATGTTATACATAAAGTGGTTGTTGAACGGACATGGACAGTTTCAGGAACGCGAGGATCATCAATCCAGGCTTTGGAAAGAAGGCGTTCAGCAAGATCGAGATAAGGGACAT
>JAFSYZ010000258.1 GCA_017455785.1 Candidatus Methanomethylophilaceae archaeon | reverse complement strand
TCTCGGATACCATGGACTCCAACGGTTCGATGTCCTTCTTACCGTTCTCGTTGATGGTCTTCAGTCCGAGGTGCCTCTCGCCGATGATGTTTTTTGTATCGCGTCTGACGATCCCGACGATCTCTGTATCGGTGTAACGTTCCGTGGCCTCCCTCAGTTTCCTTTCATGCTGTGAGTTGGACACGTTGTTGAAGATGACGCCCGCTATGTTGACGTCCTTATCGAATGATTTGAATCCGTTGATTATCGCCGCCGCGCTTCTGGTGAGCGAGCGGGCATTAACTACGAGGATCACAGGGAATCCTAATGTCTTGGCCATCTCGGCCGTGGAGCATTCATCGCTTGTGCCAGATAATCCTTCATAGAGTCCCCTTACACCTTCCACAACGCAAAGGTCGGCATCCTTGGAGGAATGATGTACAAGGTTCCTCACTGTCTCCTTGGACATCATGAAGGTGTCGAGATTCCTCGCTGTCCTTCCCGTAGCGAGTGAATGGTACATCGGGTCGATGAAGTCAGGACCTACCTTGAACGCCTGAACGGACATACTTTTGGACAGTCTCGACAGTAATCCGGTGGTGATGGATGTCTTGCCTGCACCGCTCCCGGTACCTGCGATGATGACTCCCTTCATGGATACTCCCTGAGCATCTCACGGATGGTGTCAGCGGTCTCCAAGGGAACGATGTTCCTTGTTCCCATGACCATCGAATGCGATGCGATCTCACCCACGGAATTGACATACCCAGAGTTGAGATAGTTGGCCAACTGTCTGGGTTGATCGGTTATCAGAATCGCATCCTTGGGGATGTCCGGATACGAGTGTGCGATACCGACGACGATCAAGAGGTCGTGTGGCGTCTTGTCCACTGTATCCTTGATCCTCTCGCCGATCACCGCATATTCGTCCAAACCGCCGACTACCTCATCCACCTTCACACCTTTCGATTCCATCTCTGTGAGGACGTCGTTGGCATATCTCCTGATCCTCGGTAATCCTATGTCTTTGTCGATGTTGGCTATGAAACGTGTCTTGCCTCCGACCTTCTTCTTCACTTCGTCCAGAACGAGGAACAGGTCGGCGAATCTGTAGATGAGTTCCTTCTTGGCGATGATCACGGCAGTGACGGAACCGCCGTTCTTCATCGTCTCTATGATCTTCCTTGCGATCCCCATCTTTGTAGGGCCCCTTGTCGGTGACAGATAGTCCCTGGCCGCCATTCCGTTGCGCTTCTCCAATTCGGTAGCGGCATGCATCATCTCTGTCTGACGTTTGGCCTCATCCGAGGGTATGACTCCAGCTACAGCAGCCGACTCTATGGCCTTTATGGCTCCGGATGTGTTGTCTTTCATACATCCGTGACAGTCCACGGAGAACACCGTACATCCGATGTCCGCACGTCTTATCGCGGCCTGCATATCCTCTCCGATGATCATGCTGGCACATGTACCGATAACAGCTACGGTCTTGGGATCGAACTTCTCCTTGACCATCCTGAGCGTCTCTATGAGTGATTCCACTGCACCGAATACGAGGTCGTTATCTGTGATGCCTGTGGTGACCACTCTCACTCCTGCTTCCTCTATCGAACGTGAGGCCATGAAGCAACATCCTGCAGGGCCGTGTACCACGATGACGTCTACATCCATGTCCCTGAGGGTGTACATCGCCGCCACGATTGGGTTCGGCCTCGGGTGTATGATCTTCATTGGAAACCTTCCTTGATGAATTCGATGACCACTTTGGTATCATCAGGTATGGTAGGTCTGGAACCGCAGCCGTCGGTTATCTCTACAGGTACGTTGTACTTGGCGGCGACGGCCCTCATCTGATCCACATCCATCTTGTCACAGACCTTCTTGCTGACAGGGTCGATTACGGCCAAGGCCTTCTCGAGACATCCCAACTGTTTCAGGCAGGACAGCGTCATGTCTATCGACATGTGCGATATGCCCGGATTCCTGTCGCGGATCAGCCATCTGTTACCCTCCTTTGATATCTCCCCGCGTCCCGGCACTCCTTTGAATGTTCTTATGCCGTCGATCACGGCATCCACGGGTATGTCCATGGTCTCGCATATCTTCAGGACTATGTCGAACGACGGGATGTACTGCAGGGACATGTATCCGGAGTCCAACGTGGTCGCCTCCTTCTTCCCTTTGTATGTGAACGTGACATCCACCCCCTTCTCCAATGAGGGCGTACCTGTGACGGTCATGTTCCTGCCGAATGTTGTGAATTTGTAGTTACCGAAGGACTTCCAGATACCTAGTTCGTCCTCCTTGACGATGTTGACCTTGTCGGTGAATATCTCCGCCTTGGCCTGTGATGCCTTCCTGGAGTTCTTCGCGATGCCGTAATCCTCGATCAGATTGGTTATGACTGCGATATCCGCCTTTCCGCTCCCTCCGAGGGAGACTTCCGATACGATCACGTCGTATCCCTCATCAGGCAGTTCGAGAAGGGATGTCGGTGCTATGCTCTTGAGACACTCTATCTGATGACCGTTGTTCCAAGGACCCTGTCCTCTGGATGAATGCAGGAAGATCTTCTTCCCGCTCTTCGAAAGGATATGTGAGAGGATGTAACATGTGCTGGTCTTACCCTTCACACCGGTGATCTCGATCCTGAATGTCTTCTTGTCGATGAAATTGTTGACCGCACGGCTGAATGACATCCTTTCCTTGCACTTCGCATCCCCAAGGAAACTATCGGGACAATGCATCGGCGCAACATGCAGGTCGTACTCCCCCTGCGGTACGGTCTCCTCGACCCTGACGCCCATGGACCTTACCTTCTCTTTCATCTCAGGTGTTCCGATGTGGTAGACGTCCACGCATGTGACGTCGTCGCCTCTCTTCACGAACCTCTCCGCGAGGATCGCACCCCCGTGGGTCATATCCAATAACAGTACCTTCATCTTGTTCCCTTCTGAATTGTGAATCATCATGCTTTTTTCAATGCGGCCTCTTTGGCCTCTTTCATACGGCCCTGATCAACGAGCCTTTGGATCTCTTTGTCGTGGATGATATCCTCGAGGAACTCCCTCCTCCTGTGCTGAGGCGAGATGTTCTCCAAGGCGTACTTGCGCATGTCAACCATCAGATCCAACATGCGGTCGTATTTCGCACCGAGGAAAGTGTCCAGTTCCTCGACTATGTATGGCGGGAATGCCGGAACCTTACCTTCCGATGATACTGCTACGTAGTAGCCGTCGCGTTTCAGCACCGACGGTATGAGGAAGTTGCCTCCGCCGTGTGCGGAGTTCACGTTGATGCCCATGAACAGTGCATCATCGCGTATCCTGTTGTCCAGGTCCTTGTCGTTGGTGGCTGCGATCACGAGGTCGAACGGGTCTATCAGTTGTTTGACATCATCGGGTATGTCTCCAATTACAACCTTGGATGCGATCTCCTCCAGTTCAGGGAGGATCTCCCTTGTCATAACGGTGATCTCCCCGTCGCTGAAGTATCTGCATTTTCTGAGTGCGACGTTACCTCCGCCGAAAACTATGATCTTGAGTCTGGATGATTCCACGAAGATCGGAATGAAATGTTTAGTCACAGCGCATCCCTCCTGAGATGTCCTCCGACGACGACAGGAGTTTATCGGCAAGTTCTCTGTACGAACGTGCCTGAGCGGAATCCGGTTCTCCTTCTATGACGGTTTTACCTATGGACTCACATCTCTGTACCGCGGGGTCGCGTGCGATCCTTGCAATCACATCTATTCCTATCTCCGACGCTGCTTTATCGATAATCTCGTTCTCATTCTCAATGTTGCGTGAGTTCTGAATGAGTCCGCCGAGTTTCGCATATCCGTCGATCGAGAATCCTTTGACGGCTTCGGCGATATTGTTCGCCGCGTACAGCGCCATCATCTCGCCGGATGTGACGATGAACACGTCCTTCGCATATCCGTTCCTTATGGGCATGGCGAAACCGCCGCAGACAACATCACCGAGGACATCATAGATGATAACGTCAGGTTCATATTCCTTGATGGCACCGAGCTTCTCCAGGGTATCGAACGCTGCGATTATCCCCCTTCCTGCACAACCCATGCCGGGTTTGGGTCCGCCGCATTCAACGCACAGCGATTCTCCGTATCCTTCATGGACCAGTTCACCGAGGGTGACATCGGACTTCTCCCTCAATGTTTCCAGAACGGAGGGATATTTCACACCGTTCGTCAGGAGTCTGGTGGAATCCGCTTTGGGATCGCATCCTATCTGCATGACCTTCAATCCGCGTTCACTCAGAGCGGCGGTGACGTTGGCCGAAGTCGTGGACTTGCCTATTCCACCTTTCCCATAAATCGCAATGCGTCTCACGGCCTTACCCATGCTGCTCTCTATTAATAACATTTTACTGGTACGGTAACACTTTGTTCGATTAGTTGCCCGTCATAGTAATACGGTAATGGTATTTTTCATCATTTTTTGATGAATCTGTACCGTTTTTGTAACGATTGTGAGGATACTGGCAACTTATCGAACAATCAGTACGACATAACAAAATCAATTTTATAATACTAATTTCATAACGCCTCCAAATCAGTATGGTGTAATATCATGGCACGCAAAGGAGTGTTAATTCTCGGACATGGTTCAAGCTACAGATACAACGAGCGCATCATGGAACTCCAGCAGCAGAGGCTGAAGGAGATGGGATTCCAGGATGTCTATATCGGATACAACAAGATGTCCGAGCCAACCATCGAGGAGTCCCTGTCACAGATGGTCAAGGATGGAATCGATGAGGTCATCGCGATCCCGTTCTTCATCGCATCCGGTCTCCACATGGAGAGGGATATCCCTCCGAAACTAGGGCTTCAGAAGGATGAGCATGATAAGAAAGTGGTCATTGACGGTAAGGAGATCATGATGCACTTCGGAGAACCATTCGGTATGGATCCGCTGCTGACGAAGATCCTCAAGGAGAAGATCTGCGATCTCAGGACCGGGAAGAACACAGCGTCTATCGTAATAGGACACGGTTCCAAGCTCCCTTACAACAAGGAGGTCATCATGGAGAACGCCAAGCGCCTCTCCGAGATGGGTATCCCCAACGTTTACTACGCATTCAACGAACTGAATGAACCCAAGATCGAGGAGGTTCTAGACAAGGCGATCATGGATGGGGCCGATGAGATCATCGCACTCCCGCTGTTCATCTCCGAAGGCGATCACCTTAAGAACGACATCCCGCCCAAGATCCACCTTATGGACGGTATCCGTGAGGGAACGTTCAGGTATGCTGGAAAGATGATCGACGTCAAGTATGCCGAACCCGTCGGAAAGGACCCCCGCCTGACAGAGCTGTTCGCAGCGAAGATCAGGTCGTATTGAAACATGTTGTCGGTGGCATCGTGCCATCGACCATCTTTTCCTAAATCTCATTTAATCTCGATTGAAATGGGCGGTACCTAGTTCGAGGACCCGACGTTACCGTACTGTTCCGGTGAACACGTACGGTCGATAGTCAATGATATAAGATGAAACGATAATCCCGATTCGTGAACAACAAGGTAGCGGTCCTCTCTGTGCTCGTGGTCTCATTGATCATAGTTTCATCGGTTGCTGTCGTCGTGATCAACAACAATCCGAAAGAAGAGTGGAAGACCGAATGTTTCACTTACAAGACCTATGACAATGCATTGAAGGATAACACGGAGATGCCTGTCTACTACAGTGACGGTTTCTTTAGTCATCCGTCGACGGAGTACAACCCGGATCTGATGGTGTTCGCTCTGAGTCTGGAACTGTCCTGCGGATACGATCCCGAGGATATGAAGGATAAGCCTACATCGGTCCTCGGACTCCTCAGGGACATGGGCTGTGGGAATGCCATGGTGAACGAGTATTTCACCAAGAAGCCGACCATGACATCTACAGCCATGGCCATCGGTTCCAAGCAGATCGGTGACTCCACGGTCATATTCCTTGTATTGAACGGTGCCCGCTATTCCAGTGAGTTCGCATCCAATCTGATGATGGGTCTCGAGGGGGACCACAAGGGATTCTCGATTTCCAGGGATGACGGCCTGGAGTTCCTTAGGACGTTCATATCGGACAACGGGATAACGGGTAAGACCAAGATACTGGTGACGGGATACAGCAGGACCAGTGCAGCCTCCAATCTCATCGCAGCCTATCTTTCCGACGCGATCGCCGAAGGTAAGGTGCATGAGAGGATCGGCAACATCGATATCACGAAAGAATCGGTCTACGGATTTGGGTTCTCCGTGCCTTATTGTGCCTACTATGACCGTACGAGCGGAGATCCTCTCCCGACCGATGAGCGTTACGACAACATATGGTACACAGTGAATCCCGATGACGTCGTGCCGCGTTTACCGCCATCCTCCTACGGGTTCGCAAGGTATGGTCATATCAAGTCGCTGCCTGTGCGCAATGATGATGCCGCAACGAAGATGCTGGAGTACATAGCCCATTATGTGGGCGAGGACGAGGTCAGCATGTATGACGTTTCAACCTTCAAGGACAATCCTTCCGAAGGGATATACACCCTCGGAGATATGTATAGAGGATTCGTGAACAAGTTTTTCAAGACCCTTGGAACGAGGGAACATTATGCAGTGGATATGGAGGACGATCTGTCATTGGCATTGTTCACGATAATGTCGGAGGACGACCTCATACTGGATATCTTCGTTGAGATGGGAGGGATCATACAGTTCGTGAAGGATTTGATCAGTCACTACGGGAAGGGCGATTACTACGACTACTTCATACAATTCGTACAACCCGTATGCGACAGACGCGGATGTCCGGAGAGTGCAGGGGCGATCCTTCATTCCATCGGTTATCTGACGGAGGTAGCGACCGAATATGCGGACGGGAATCTGTTGAATCTTCTGTTGGAACCGTACTTCATCAGCATGGTGTCCAATTTCAATCTGTTGGTGCTGCCTCATTACCCGTTCGTAACGCTCTGCTATCTGATGCAGGAGTCCAGTCTGTACGACTTCTGATGACGTCTATAAATACAGAACAGCAGATACGATGGCCATGGCCGATGTTAAGAACTTCCTAGTCGGGATACTCATGGGAGTTGTGTCCCAGCTTCCAGGGGCCAGCGGTGCTACGATCGCTGTCATCTTCAGGATCTATGAGAGGCTCATCGCCGATGTAGCTGACATCCGCGGTAAGATGCTCAAGGACCTTAGGTTCATACTTGTGGTCGCTGCCGGTCTCATACTGGGATATGTGTTCTGTGCAAAGGTCCTGAATGCATTCATCGATGAATACTATGTTCCGATGCTGTTCTTCTTCGGTGCCTTGATAATGATGCAGATACCGGACATCAGGAGGATGTCTGAGGATGGTCAGCCGTACACGAAGTACAACATGGCCGCATTCATCGTGGGTTTCCTGATAATGGTGGCTGTATTCGTTTCCAAACAGTACTTCGCTTCCGATGGAATGATCACCAATTGGTTCATCATGCTGACCGCAGGTATCATCGTTGCCGCTTCCTTCGTCTCACCCGGTATCAGCGGTTCCACTATGCTCTTGGTCCTGGGAATATACCCAGCATTCATAGATGCATTGGATACCCTCAACTTCAAGGAGCTCATCCCGATTGCTATCGGCGGAATAATCGGGCTCATAATCTTCTCCAAACTCATCGATCATTTCATGAGGACCAGCAGGAAGTCCACATATAGTGCGATCCTCGGTCTGACCGCAGGTTCGGTGGTGGTCGTGTTCGCAGAGGCCATCATGAAGACGGAAGGATTGGACACCGTTCCGTTGAGCATACTATGTGTTGTGGGCGGGGTCCTAATAGGGTATGTCCTCTGCAGGTTGGCCAGGATTTATTCTGATACGAATTGACAACGAAGGCCGTACCTCAATGCCATTCGATGATCTGGACATGGCCCCGTACCGTTCACATGTGTTAAATCAGATTTTTTCGATAATTGTATGAATAAATCTTATATCGTTCGATAATTTCATAAATTTTACGAATTTCGTAACTAAATACGCATTCAGCTACTAATTATTCTTTTAATAATAAACTATAACCATACCCTTATATGTCCCTAGGCCATCCTATGCCTCAGTTGGTCTACATGGACATGGAAATATGTTGGCATGGAAGAGGCGGACAAGGAGTTGTCACTGCCAGTGAGATTCTCGCCGAGACCGTGGTCGCGGAGGACAAGTACGTCAAGGCTTTCCCCGAGTTCGGTCCGGAGAGGATGGGAGCGCCCATCAAAGCGTTCACAAGGATCTCAGAGAAGCCTATCAGGCTTCACACTCAGGTTTACGAGCCCGACGTCGTGGTCGTATTGGACGGTACGTTGATCGGTAAGGTCGATGTCGCCAAGGGACTGAAGAAGGGCGGAATAATTCTGGCGAACTACGACGGAACACCGGAGCAGCTGCAGAAGGCCATCGGTACCGATGCGGAATGCCACACCGTCAACGCCCTGAAGATCTCCATGGAGGAGATCGGAAGGCCGGTCGCCAACACGGCTATGCTGGGCACATTGATCAAATTCAAGCCCATCGTGCCCTACGAGAGTATCGAGGAGCACATCAAGCTGAAGTTCAAAGGAAAGCTCAATGAGAAAGCGATCAACGCCAACCTCAGCGCGTTGAAGAGAGCATACAACGAGGTGATCTGATGGTCGACCATAACGACATGATAATCGGTTCCCGTGTATACGGCGGGAACGCGGAGAAGTTCGAGACAGGCGACTGGAGATCCTTGACGCCCACTCTGGACAAGGACAAGTGCATCAGCTGTATGACATGCTGGATCTACTGTCCCGATAACTGCATCCTGACCAAGGATGGAAAGATGACAGGATTCAAGCTCACACACTGCAAAGGTTGCGGTATTTGTGCAAAGATGTGTCCCAAGGACGCTATCACAATGAAGGAGGCATGAGTATGGGAAAGGATTTGGCAATCAACGGTGACAGTGCGGTAGCATTGGCATGGAAACAGATCGACCCCGATGTGTGCGCCGCATACCCCATCACACCTCAGACCATCATCGTGGAGAGGTTCTCCGACTATGTCGCTGACGGCGAGGTCGGAACGGAGTTCGTCTGCGTGGAGTCGGAGCACTCGGCGCTGACAGTTTGTACAGCATCCTGTTCCGCAGGAGCAAGGACATTCACAGCCACATCCTCACAGGGATTGGCATACATGTGGGAGATTCTTCCGATCACATCAGCGATGAGGGTGCCGCTGGTCATGGCCGTCGCCAACAGGGCCATCAGCGGTCCGATCAACATCCAGAACGACCATGGGGACGTCATGTCCGCAAGGGATACCGGATGGATTCAGATATTCGCGGAGAACGTACAGGAGGCATACGACAACGCGATCATCGCACCGAGGATCGCGGAGCATCCCGATGTACAGCTGCCCATAATGACCAACCTGGATGGATTCATACTCACACACGCCATCGAGAGGATGACGCCTCTTGACGATGCTGTCGTCAAGAAGTTCGTCGGTGAGTTCAAGCCGTTCCTCCCGCTCCTGGACTACAAGAAGCCCGTTTCACACGGACTGATGG
>JAFSYZ010000049.1 GCA_017455785.1 Candidatus Methanomethylophilaceae archaeon | reverse complement strand
TTTCAAAATAAAACATTAGGCAAAGGATATTAAATGGGGACCTCGTACATAGCACCGTACCCGACCGGTACCTAACCGTTTAGAGATTTGACGATACGGCGATATAATGGTCAAGAAAATAGTAGATGTGAATGAATTGTGCGTTGACGACATCCCATTGGTGGGAGGCAAGGGAGCCAATCTGGGAGAGCTCACAAGAGCAGGATTCCCTGTCCCTAACGCATTCGTCCTGACTACAGCAGCTTATGATTACTTCATAAAGAAATCAAACATCTTCGAGAGCATCAACGAGGAGCTGAAGTCCATCGACAAGAACTCTGATGATACGCTTACACAGGCATCAGCAAGGATCAGGGACCTTTTTGACAAGTGCGAGATCCCCAGCGATCTGAAGGATGACATCAAGGCAAGCTACAAGAAACTCTTCGGAAAAGGAAAGGAAGGGTTCGTAGCGGTACGTTCATCAGCCACGGCCGAGGATCTTCCCGATGCCAGTTTTGCAGGGCAGCAGGAGACATATCTCAACGTGCACGGTGAGGATGACCTTTTCGACAAGGTAAGGAAATGCTGGTCGTCACTGTTCACGGCAAGGGCGATCGCATACCGTGAGAAGCAGGGCTTCAAACATGAGGATGTGAAACTGGCCGTCGTCGTACAGAAGATGGTCAACTCCGAAGTGTCCGGTATCATGTTCACGGTCGATCCCAACAGCGGTGTAAAGGAGATCGTCATCGAGGCCGGTTTCGGACTCGGTGAGGCGATTGTCGGCGGAGAGGTCACTCCCGACACGTACAAGGTGGACAAGTCCACCATGAATGTGAAGAAGAAGAGGATCTCCACACAGAAGTGGAAGTACACCAAGGACCCCAAGGACGGACACACCATAAAGGCCAACATTCCCGATAAGTTGCAGAAGGTCCAGAAGATTGATGACCGCCGCATATCCGAGGTTGCCGAGATCGGACGTCAGATCGAGATCCACTACGACAAACCGATGGACATGGAATGGTGCATTGAGGACAACAAGGTCTACATCGTCCAGGCCAGGCCCATCACCGCCGTCGGAGATTCGGCAACCAACGAGACGATTGAGTCCGAGGCCGCTACAGAGGACATCATAACATCAGGATTGGGAGCCAGTCCCGGATTGGCATCCGGAAAGGTCATCATATTTGATATGAGCATGAGCCTCGACGTAGTCAAGGACGGAGACATTTTGGTCACGACCATGACGATGCCCGACATGGTCCCTGCTATGAGCAGGGCCGCAGCCATCGTTACCGATGAGGGAGGTATGACCTGTCACGCGGCCATCATCTCCAGGGAATTGGGTACACCGTGTGTCGTAGGTACGGGAAATGCAACCTCGATTCTCAAGAACGGACAGATGATAACGGTCGACGGTACCACAGGTACTGTGTACAAAGGAGATCTGTCCAAGAGCAATGCAGCCGAGGCAGCACCTGCACAGACTGTCATCGCGGAATCCGCCCCTGTCACCGGAACAGGTGTGATGGTCAACATGAGCATCCCCGCAAAGGCTGAGGAGACAGCGGCATTGCCCTGTGACGGTGTCGGTCTGATGAGGTCTGAATTCCTGTTCACCAACTACATCGGGGAGCACCCCATGGCCATGATCGCTGAAGGACGCTCGCAGGAGATGATCGATAAGCTCGCAGACGGTATCGCTAAGGTCTGCCGCGCGTTCTACCCCAGGAAGGTCGTTCTGAGGACATCAGATTTCAAGACCAACGAGTACCGCGATATGAAGGGTGGTGCGGAGTACGAGCCCAAGGAGGACAACCCCATGATAGGATGGAGGGGATGCTCCAGGTATGTCTCACCTAATTACAAGGAAGCGTTCATGTGTGAACTCAGGGCCATCAAGAAGGTCAGGGACGAGATGGGAATGAAGAACCTCTGCGTGATGCTGCCCTTCGTGAGGATGGTCGAGGAAGTGGAGGAGATCACGGAGATGAT
>JAFSYZ010000257.1 GCA_017455785.1 Candidatus Methanomethylophilaceae archaeon | reverse complement strand
TGTCGATGCCGTGAATGATGCGCCGATTATCGAGAACAGTCTGATCGGAGGACACTCCCACGACAAGGGTGAACATGACATAGCCAAACTCATCAGTCCAAATGCCGATTGGGAGGCAGGTTTCGATCATGCCGAGAAAATTGGGCTTGGAACAAGGAAATACAATCTTATCCGTGTGTGATTCCGATGGAAAGACTGTACTCAATATGCGGGTTATTGTCCTCGGTGGTTTTCCTTGCCCTTTGGGTAGCTGCTGCCATATTCGACCCTGATTGGGCCTTGGGAAAATTGAGTCTTTCCGATCTGGGCAGCTGCGGGATCGCATCCGCTGAAATATGTTTCAACATGGGATGTGCACTCTCCGGAGTATTCGGGATCATCTTTGCTGTAGGGATAATCGGAAGGAAAGACATGTTCCGTATAGTAGGGATACTCGCGATGTGCTGCAGTATATTGGTCATCTGCATTGGGATAGTTGACCTGGGTTACGGTGCTCCACACCGCTATGTCGCTACGATATACGGTCTGTTCGCCACCGCATGTATGATCGCATCCATCTACACCGATTGGAAGATTGGGATGAAACGTATTTCCATATTCACATTGGCCATGCTTCTATTATGTGCAATAATGATGTTCACGCAGACCTTCGAGGTCTTCGAACCGATTGCGATCAGCTGTGTGATGATATGGACAGCATCCCAGGCGATCAAGTTCCTGATGATGGATAAGAACATACCCAGTATGTCCGACTGTTGAAAACGATCAGTGCAGCACGGTATCGTTACCGTGCTGCAAGAAAGAAAATTCAGACGTCCCTTACCACTGTTACAGGACAAGATGCCATGATAACGACACGCTCTGTAAGTCCTCCGTGCAGGATCTGTTTCAGACCTCCGGCCTTCTCCACACCCATGATGACGAGATCGTACTTTCCGGACTGACCCACTATGGCATCCAACGGGTCGCCTTCCGCTACATATGTGTCCGCCTCTACACCGGCTGCCGTACAGTGGCCCTTCACACGGTCGGCCATCTCCTGCGGATTGGGGGTCTTCCTTCCCTTGATGCACATCACTGTGATCTTGCCGTTGATACGTTTGGCCGTTTCCACAGCAACATCTATCGCCGCCATGTTCTCATTGGATACCGGCAGCAGGATACTGTCTACCTTGTTAGAACCTGATTTGAGCGTGAGTATCGGACAGAAACCGTTCTCTATGACCTTCCTGGCAGTAGAACCCATACGACCGGATGCCAATCCCGATCTTCCGGCGATGGTCATGATGGCCATATCGTTCTCTTTTGTCATATCGATGAGGATCTGAGCTGGGATTCCCTCACAGAGCTTGGCCTCATAGTCTATCCCCTTCTCGGCGGCCAACTTAGAAGCGACCTCCAAAGCAAGTTTTCCTTCTGTTCTCATCTTGAACAGAGTAATGTTAGCATCCACCTCGCCGAAAGTGTTGGCTGCGTTTATATCCACAACATGAACGAATGTCAGATGCGTGGCGAAAGTGCCAGCTGAATGAACTGCCAATTCGACTGCCACTTGGGACAGCGAACTGCCATCAACGGGGACCATAACTCTGTCGAACTTCATGATATCATCAACGAATCGTTATATTGGATATATAATCCAAATGTTTGCGATATCTGAATTTGGATTTACTATTGAACGTTTTGTAAGATTGGGGGTGAGAACGTTCCTCCTATAATCAGGGGAGTCAACCATAAATATGCTGAATGGGATTTTTATTCGATGAGCGGTACCGTTCCTGGTTGGGTCAAGACTTTTATGCCCATCTGCCTCTTGGCAGTAACCGTAATCGTCATTCTGTCCGTAGCTCCGCAAAATGATGAGAGCGATCCGGACGACGATCAGACAATGACCCTTGTGATCCTCCGTCACGGAGAGAGCGAATGGAACAAGCTGAACATTTTCACCGGCTGGACGGATGTGGACCTTTCCGATAACGGCAGATTGGAGGCTCAGAACGCCGGCAAACTGTTGAAAGAGGAAGGATTCGAATTCGATGTCTGTTATACATCATACCTGAAACGTGCCATCCACACTCTCGACATCGTTCTGGACGAGATGGATTGCGAGTGGCTCCCTGTATATAAGACATGGAAACTCAACGAGAGACATTACGGTGCCCTGCAGGGATTGAATAAAGCGGAAACAGCGGAGAAATACGGTGAGGAACAGGTCAAGATATGGCGCAGATCCTACGATGTTCCTCCGCCAGCACTGGATCCCGAAGACGAGAGGAATCCGGCTAAACAGGAACAGTACAAGGATATCCCCGCAGAGGAACTTCCTTTGACCGAGTGTCTGAAGGACACAGTTGCCAGGGTCGTACCCTATTTCGAAGAGGTCATAAAGCCCAGGATGCAGGCGGGTGACAAAGTGATCATCGTCGCACACGGCAATTCACTCCGTGGCTTGGTGAAGTATCTTGAAGGTATATCGGACGAGGACATAGTGGAAGTCAACATCCCTAACGGAATACCTCTGGTGTACGAGTTCGACAAGGATTTCAATATCATATCGAAGAGATATATCACTGATCAGAGTGTCTCGGCATGATGATTTCTATCATCCATCAGCAAAAAACATGTCTTTGAACCCTTGTTTGTAAATAAGGATGATATGAGTGGACAATGCGAGAGACACAACCCTCTTGCCAGCCATCTGACAACCAGTGGAAAACATCAGTGGAAACACTGATTCGACTACTGTCACTGTCCGATAACTACTATGAGTTTGCATTTGCATCGTCCTAGCTTTCTGTTATAGGATCCCTTTAGAGGTCAGGTAAACCTCTTACGGTGTTCTGCACCGGGAAACCTCTTAACAACACTACCTCAAAGTAGGACGTCAAATGTCGAATGAGACACAGAAATAACGGACTTTGCCAAATTCGCCCATTCGCAGTCTATCCCCGGCGTTCACTTCTCAGAACAAGGGTCACGCCATGGACGGCCCATTAGGCCGAACCTGATGAGTATTTCCTCTGCGGACAGAGTGCTGCATAGCCTATGCACGCCCATGTGCGGACGATCGGTGCTGTGACTCAGATCCTGCCGGTGAGCTTTCCCTTGGCCTTTTGGACCTTGTCCGCATCCATGCCGACGTAATCGACGAGATACTTGGTGAAGACCTCCTCGGGGTTGAATTCCTCGAATACCACGCTGTTCCAGTCTATCTTCTCCGGATGGGGTATGAGCTCAGGGTGGGCGAACAGATAGAAAACACGCTCCGGGTACATCTTCGAAACGATATCATACTCCTCGCTGCCCTTCTCGATGTGGTAGTAGTTACAGATGGATTCCATGAAGTCATCCAGGATCTCGTCGTAGGTCGCACCGGCGAGGCCCTCTAGGACAGCACAGTGGAGGCCGGTGCGGTCCTTGCCTTGTGTACAGAATATGCCGATCTTCCCCTCTGCTTTAAGGAGTGACTCGATCACGAACTCGCAATCGTGCGGATATAAGTGGATCGCCGAATGCAGCCGATGGCTCAGCACCTTGCCTTCTTTGAATAGACCGCTCGCATAGGCATCCGGGTTCTCCTCCACCTGCTTGGCCACTTCGTCCTCGTTCAGGTTGAGGCATATCATGAACTCGACCCCGCAGTCCTTGAGATAATCGTCTGCCAGAGGGCTGCGGTTGCCCGCGTTCCAAGGCGAAGCGGAACGGTATATGTAATCCGGGATCAGATCGCCTCCGCGGACCTCGCGGAAGTTGCTGAACACTATCGGGGAATCGTAGTCTTCGGGATCGTCGGTGTATCCTTTGAGGTAGTTCGGTATTTTGTCATAGTATGGATTCCTGCCCTCGCGGGACAGGGTCACAACATCCCCTTCATTCAAGTCGGTGCAGTTGCGTGCATCTAGGTTGAAGAAACCCAGACAGGCCTTGTCTCCATCGAACGATATGAATGCAGAATAGCTAGGGGCTCCATTATGGGAGATGGTATACATAGCGAGGAACGAATCGGTTTCCGACTCCAAACGGATGTCGTCGCCGTAAGTGACCCCGATACTCTGCAGTTCCTCCTCTGTTACAGTCAGAGTCAGATCGCCATAGGAATCGAACCCGTCCACCAGGGCGGTTATTGAGGACCTATGCTCGTTACCGATGTCAGACATCATGGTGCAAGCGAGGACCACCACGATTGCGATGGCTGCGGTGACTGTCGCCATTTTTAGTTTCTTATCCATGGCTGGTGGATGGAATTAGATTGTATTAAAACGAAGGGCTATTGCCAGCGGTTGTTTTAGGTGGAGGGTCATATTACGAACGAACGGATGGGAAGTCAAAGAAACAATCGGATGAGGACATGTTCTCTTCGTGCGCACGGATCCATTCTGCGCATAGCCCGAACTATCCGCTCAGGCACTTTACTGCCCCGATGATCGATAGGAAGCCGTCACGAACAGCAGCGGCTGCAATGGTTTTCGAAGAAGGCCTCGTATGGCGTCCTGAGGCCGCAGGTCTAATGGGGACTCTATTCGTTGCAGAACGCACGTACGAAGTCACCAGGATCTTGTACCACCCGTCTATCCCGGCGATGCCGGAGTCGTTGACCCGGACCGACGTGTTCAGATACTGCACGAAGCTGGCCGGTAGGCGAGGGTGTAAGTTCCGAGTACCTCGGGGGTATGCAGACCTTATTCAAGGAACCGTCCCGGATAGGATCTCGCCTGCTGCTGTTGGCCCCGTTCTCGGGGACGATCGTGCATCCAGCGAAGACCACCAGGGGAGGGAAGCTGCGAGGAGGGTAAGATGCCCAGAACACTCGTTCGGTTTAATTAGAATGATGTTTATTTGCACATGTGGACAGAAAGATTGCGATCCTGATCGTTGCGGCGGTGTGCGTGATCGCTGCACTGGCGATAGCGTACCACACATCCGACGATAGTGGATCCAAGGATTTCATCATAATCCCCACCGGGGACACTCACGGCCGTATAGGCGACGATGACGGCACCCTCGGATTCTCCACT
>JAFSYZ010000256.1 GCA_017455785.1 Candidatus Methanomethylophilaceae archaeon | reverse complement strand
CCGGTCTTCTTCACGGGAACGTATGTGCCGTCCTCTTTCAGCTCCTTGGCCTTCACGTTATCCGCCAGGTGAATGTCCAGGATCTTCTCCTTGATGGATTTCATCAGATCCTTATCCAGAACCGGGAACAATACCTCTATCCTTGCCAAAAGGTTCCTCGGCATCATATCGGACGAACCCATGAACATCTCAGGACTACCGTTGTTGTTGAAGTAATAGATCCTTGAATGCTCCAGGAACCTGTCTACGATACTGGTAACACGAATGTTACTTGATACGTCCGCGATACCGGGACGCAGACAGCACAGACCCCTGATGTTCAGTTCCACCTTGACACCGGCATTGGATGCCCTGTACAATGCGGAAATGATATCCTGATCGATCAGACCGTTGGCCTTCATTATGATGTGACCGTTACCATAGGTCTCATGGACCTTGATCTCGTTATCGATCTTCTTGATGAGACCTTTCTTTAGAGTCGTAGGTGCGACAAGGAGGTGCTTGTACTTCCTCTGACCGTAGTATCCTGTCAGAGCGTTGAACAATTCTGATACATCCTCCCCGATCTCCTTGTTGAATGTGAAGAACGAGATGTCACCGTACTGCTTCGCAGTGGTGACGTTGTAATTGCCTGAGCTCATATGGGTGTATGTGACCAGTTGGTCATTCTCCAATCTGATGACCTGCAACAGTTTGGAATGCACCTTGAGGTCCACCGGACCATAGACTACGTGGACTCCTTCGGCCTCCAATTCCTTGGCCCATCTGATGTTGCGGTCCTCGTCGAACTTAGCTCTCAACTCCATGAGGACGGACACACTCTTACCGTTGGCCCTCGCTGCCTTCAACGCATTGAATATAGATGGATCGGAACCGAGCCTGTACAGACAGATCTTGATGCTCTGAACATCATGGTCCATGGCCGCCTGGTTCATGAACCTGACCACATTACCGAAGGACTCGTAAGGGTGGTAGAGGATCCTGTCCCTCTTCCTTATCCATTCGAAGATGTCATCTCCGAGATCGGCAGGTGTGGACTGGACCAGGGGCTTCTCCTTCAACGAAGGGCGGTCCAATGCATACAACTGCCATAGATCAGACAGTGCCAGTGCGTCCTTAGTGCGTATGGCCTGCTGCTCAGTGAGATTGAGGTTGTGCAGGAATTTGGCCAGCATGTTCTTCGGCATAGCTGAATTGACGATCATAGCGACAGGGTATCCCATGTCCCTCTCACCTATGCTCTCCTCCACGGCGGACATGAGGTCACAGGCCTCGTCGATTGATACCTTGACATCGGCATTCCTTATGATGCAGAACGAATAGGAACCGAGTATGCTCATACCGGGGAACAGGTGGTTCGCGGAATCCATGATTATGCTCTCTATTGGAACGAACTCTGTACGATTCTTGCCGGGCACACGTATGAACCTGTCCAATGTATCGGGTACCTTGACCCTTGCATACACCACGCCTCCGGTCTCCCCCTTGAGTCTGAATGCGACATTGAGTGAATTGTTAGATATGAACGGGAAAGGATGCGAGATGTCCAACGCCAGCGGCGTCAGCAGCATATGGACCCTGGTCTTGTAGTACTTACGTATCCACTCCTGCTGGTCCTTGTCCAGTTCTTCCACGTTCTTGATACAGATCTTCTGCTTCATCAGAAGCTTACGGAGATTCTTCCAGCATATCTCGTAATCCGAATACAGTTTGGCTATCCTTTCCGATACCAACGAGATGATCTTCTCGGTCCCGATGTAATCCGGAGCGGCCTGTGCTATGGACGGCGTGCCGTTCAACAGACCGGGCATACGTATCATAAGGAACTCGTTGAGATTGTTGTAACATATGGCAAGGAACTTCACCCTCTCCAACAACGGATTGTCGTTGTTGTTGGCCTCATCGAGGCATCTCTGATTGAATTCGAGCCATGACAGTTCCCTGTTTATGTAGTATTTTTTATCGTTAATATCGACTTTCGAGGACATCCCACTGCACCCTTCTACTTATAAAGCATGCTCTTATGTTATTAATAAAGGTAGTGGCTAAATTAATTGAAATACACTTGATTTTGTAGTATATAAGGCGAGAGACCAACTATTAATACGACCTCACAGATGGGCGGAACAATATGGAACCCGTTTGTAAAGGGATGATTCTGAATGAAAGCATTGTACAATGAT
>JAFSYZ010000048.1 GCA_017455785.1 Candidatus Methanomethylophilaceae archaeon | reverse complement strand
CAGACACAATCCTCAAGAGCGGTGTCAAGGGCGTCATCGTTTCCGACGGACCAGGTAATCCCAATAAATCATGCGCCGTGGAGACCATCAAGGCGTTGAAAGGCAAGCTGCCGATCCTCGGTATCGGATACGGCGGAGGGGTCGTGTCCGTGGCGATGGGAGTTAAAGTGGAAAAGATGAAGTTCGGTCACAGAGGTGGACAGTCCGTCAGGCATGAGAACAGGGTGCTGATAACCGCACAGAACCGCGGTTTCGCCATCGATGCACCTTCGGCCGAAGCGGCAGGTTTCATAATAGATCAGATCAACCTCAACGACAAGAGCGTCGAGGGATTGAAGCACAAGGAGTTGCCGATCGTCATGTCATCATATTATCCCGAGGTCACCGAAGGATCCTCGGACACATCATTCATCACCGATTCATTCGAGGCCATGATGAAGGAGGCGGTACAGTGACCAAGGATTACAAGAAGCTCATGGTTATAGGTTCAGGACCTATCGTCATAGGTCAGGCGGCCGAGTTCGATTTCTCCGGTTCACAGGCCTGTAAGTCGGTCAGAGAGGAGGGCTACACCACGGTGTTGGTGAACAGCAATCCCGCCACCATCCAGACGGATGTGGATATGGCTGAGAGCGTCTACATCGAACCGCTGCAGGCGGACATCATCGAGAAGATCATCGCCAAGGAAGGCGTGGATGGTATATTGGCTGGAATGGGAGGACAGACCGCATTGAACATCTGTTCGGAACTTGCAGAGAAAGGCGTTCTGGACAAGTACGGCGTCGACCTCCTCGGTACACAGCCCGAAGCGATAGCGAAATCCGAGGACCGTGAACTGTTCAAGGAGACCATGGAGGAGATCGGCGAACCCGTTCCCAAGAGTATGAGTGTCAACTCCTACGAAGAGGCATTGAAAGCTGTGGAGTACATAGGTCATTACCCTGTCCTCATCCGTCCTGCATACACACTGGGAGGTACCGGCGGAGGTATCGCCTACAACGAGGAGGAGCTCAAGGATGTCTGCGGCAGAGGTCTCGCCTATTCACGTATCCATCAGGTCCTGATCGAGGAATCAGTTCTTGGATGGAAGGAGATAGAATATGAGGTGATGAGGGATTCCAAGGACAACGCCATAGTCGTCTGTAACATGGAGAACATCGACGCCATGGGAATCCACACCGGAGAGAGTATAGTCTGTGCACCGTGTCTGACCATGTCTGCGGCGGACCACGTACGTCTCAAGACAGCATCATTGAAGGTCATCCGTGCTCTTGGTATAGAAGGAGGATGTAACGTTCAGTTCGCATTCAACCCTGCCAACGGCGATTACAGGTTGATTGAGGTCAACCCCCGTGTATCAAGGTCATCCGCATTGGCATCAAAAGCCACAGGTTATCCGATCGCACGTGTCTCCGCCAAAGTGGCATTGGGACACACATTGGACGAGATACCTAACAGGGTCACAGGTAACACATACGCATGCTTCGAACCCACCGTGGATTACGTCGTATTGAAGGTACCTAGGTGGCCCTTCGACAAGTTCCGTACGGTGGACAGGCGTCTCGGAACCCAGATGAAGTCCACCGGTGAGACGATGGCCATAGGAAGGACCTTCGAGGAGGCACTTCTGAAAGGTGTGAAATCACTGGAGATCGGATCCATCTACTTCGATACGCTCAACGAGACCGATGAAGAGCTTACGGAAGGTCTCATCCATGCCACCGACAGGCGTCTCTTCGAAATAGCGGAGGCCCTCAGGAGAGGATGGGACACTAAGAAGGTCGCGGATCTCGCCAAATGGGACGAGTTCTTCATATTGAAAGTGAAGAACATCATAGATATGGAGAACAGGCTGAAGAACGAGTCTCTGACGGTGGAACTGCTCAAGGAGGCCAAATCCATGGGATTCGCCGATGTCACCATATCATCCTTCACAGGGAAGGACGAGATGGATATCCGTGCCATGAGGAAGGAGAATGGAATCGTCCCTGTCTACAAGATGGTGGACACATGCGCAGCGGAGTTCCCTGCCAAGACACCGTATTTCTATTCAACATACGGCGATTCCTGCGAGGTACAGTACGACAAGGACAGGAAGCGTGTCATAATCGTCGGTGGAGGGCCCATCCGTATCGGACAGGGTATCGAGTTCGATTACTGCTGTGTTCACAGCGTCATGGCTCTTCAGGAGGCCGGCGTGGATGCGGTCATCATCAACAACAACCCCGAGACCGTTTCTACAGATTTCGATATTTCCGATAGGCTGTATTTCGAACCCCTTACCTTAGAAGATGTTCTGAATGTCATCGAGAAGGAGGATGCGGACGGTGTGATCGTCCAGTTCGGCGGACAGACCAGTGTCAACCTTGCTGTTGATCTGGAGAAGGCGCTGAAGGGAACGAAGACCAAGGTCCTCGGAACCACTCCGGACTCGATGGATATCGCAGAGGACAGGAGGAGGTTCTCCAAGCTTATGGACGAATTGGGCATCAAACAGCCCAAGTCCGGAACAGGTTACTCGTTCGAGGAAGCCAGGGACATTGCCGAATCCATCGGCTATCCGGTACTTGTGAGGCCGTCATACGTCCTCGGAGGACGCGGTATGGAGATAGTCTACTCCACCAACGAGCTGCAGACATATGTAGAGACAGCCGTGAAGGTATCAAGGAATCATCCCATACTAATCGACAAGTATCTCACCAATGCGGTGGAGATAGATGTGGATGTCATCTCAGATGGTACCGATGTTTACATCGGAGGCATTATGGAACACGTGGAGTACGCGGGAGTGCACTCAGGTGATGCTACGATGGTACTTCCGCCGTGCACACTCGGTAAGATATACATCGACAAGGTCCTGGACATCTCCAAGAAGGTGGCATTGGCATTGAACATCAAGGGATGCCTGAACCTTCAGCTCGCAGCAAAGGGTTACGAGATCTACATGATCGAGGCGAACCCGAGGGCGTCACGTACGGTACCATTCATCTCGAAGGCCACCGGTGTCCCGCTTGCCAAGCTCGGAACACAGATCATGCTCGGTAAGACCCTCAAGGAACTGGGCATCAAGGATGAGTACAGGATCATAGATCACTATGCTATCAAAGAATCCGTCTTCCCGTTCCTGAAGCTCGAGGGAATCGATTCCATCCTCACACCGGAGATGAAATCCACAGGTGAGGTCATGGGTATCGATGAGGATTTCGATGTCGCTTGCTACAAGGCATTCAAGGCATGCGGAGACAAGATCCCGACCGAGGGCGGTGTGTTCATCACAGTCGCAGACTCTGATAAGGAGGAGATCGTGGACAGTGCGGAGAAGCTCCAGGAGATGGGCTTCCATATCTACTCGACCAAGGGTACCGCATCGGTCCTCAGAAGTCATGGTATAGAATGCGAAACGGCCTTCAGGGTATCGGATAACCAGAGCGGAATGACAGTCATGGAACTGATGAGGGCAGGGAAGATCAACATGATCATCAACACCCCCACACAGAGGTCGGGCCCCATCAGGGACGGACATGCGATCCGCCGTCTGGCAGTGGAATTGGAGATCCCGATCTACACCACTATCAACGGTGCCAACGCCGCTGTAATGGCTATCCGTGTAGCTAAGGAGAAGGACGTGGGCGTCCGCTCCATGAGGGAATACCACAACCTTGTGGAATGATCATCTCAAGATGACAGAGGCGACACCTTGACATGCTCTCAGGCGGGGTATGTACTCCGCCGGGAGCTGTCCATCCAGCACTATTATTAGCCTGGGCCCGTCATCGAAGGCGAAATCGTCGACGACCACCTGTTTCAACGAGACACCGGCATTGTAGATCGCTTGTGTTATATCTGCCAGGATCCCGGGCTGTCCGGCGTTGGTAGGTATGATCTCCACCACCGAACAACCGATGACAGGGGCCACATCCGAGAGCAATGATGTGGAGTTCATTTTTGAGAATATGTCTTTGAGTCTCGGGTCGGCATTGATGCTCTCGACAGTGGATCTGACCACCCTTCTGTCGACACCTGCCGCCCTGGCAAGTGATGCGTCAGCAATCTTGATCTTACCACAGTAGACATCCTCACCTTCTACTCTGAGACCGTAACGAAGCATCGTTTTCGCAACAGACCTTTGTGAGTGCATTCCTTCGAAAAGATCAAGTATGTTCTGCATGGATGGTAATATACTTTCATGTACATAAATGTACATCATATGTACACTGCAGATAAGTGTGGAGTTCTGTGCACCGGACTCCTTTATAGCTGGACATCCGGATTGGAGTTCTTAGGAGGACCTTGACGTCTGATGAAAAGGACGACCAGGGCAGATTGTTCCAACTGCTTGCCCTAGTCTTGGGATTTGCTCGACTTATTGTTAGGCCGATCATGTTGTTCCGCGGGTTTAGCATGAAAATCCTTTTTTCGATCCGGAGGGTCAAAGCTATGATTTACGATTTTTCTAACCGTATTATTATTTGACCCAAAAACGGGCATGTTGTCTGCATAGAAGTCAGATGACCATAGGCGTTCAGTTTGCCCCATATGTGACATATAGTCCCTATATCGACAATTAACGGTTTTTCTTACGGCGTCTGCGGGCATAGTTTTAAGCCCAGGATTCATTTTAACTTTTCGTGGTAAATGGTATTGATTCACCGGAACTTAGAATGAAGTATGCGGTGTCAGCCGACGCCGATACTCTGATGAAAGAGCTCGACAGCAGACCTGAGGGACACTATAATGAAGAAGTGACCACGTCCCGTATCAAATTCGGGGACAACGTCGTCACCAATCATAACAAGCACGTGGTTCTGAAAAGACTCTATCACGCATTCGTTAACGTCTTCATAATCGCTTTAGCTATAATCGATATCCTTTGGCCTGTCTGTGCTATCATTCAGGGTGAGGAGATCGATATCCCTTACATCATTATACTGACGACCCTAATCCTGGTCAGCGGTACGATGACATTTATTCAGGAGACCCGCAGCAGTAATGCGGCGGCGAAACTTCTGAGCATGGTAACGACCATCATCACTCTGCGCCGTGAGGATGTGGAGATCGAGGTCGATTCAAGTGACCTCGTCGTCGGTGATATCGTCATTTTAGATGCAGGTGACATGATCCCGGCGGATGTCAGGATCTTGAAATCCAATCACCTGAAGGTCGACCAGTCGTCTCTGACCGGGGAATCCGCAGCAGTGACCAAGACCGACCAGCCCATACAGGATGCGGACAACATCCTCGGATGCAGCAACATGGCATTCATGGGTTCAAACGTCATCAGCGGTTCAGCGGAGGCCATAGTCGTCGCTGTCGGTGACGATACGATCTTTGGATCAATGGCGGAGAAGCTGACAAGGAAGAAGGATGCCACAACATACGACAAGGGTTCCAAGGCCATCACAAATGTGCTGGTCAAACTCATGATCTACATGGTGCCGCCTGTCTTCATCATCATGCTCCTCAAGGGTTACTTCAATGCCGGGGAGTTCTTATTCGACGATGTGAAGAACGCCTTCATATTCGCTTTGACCCTTGCAATAGGATTGATGCCCGAGATGCTCGCCACGATAGTCTCTACGAACCTCGCCAAGGGTTCCATCGACATGGCAAAGAAGAAGGTCATTGTGAAGGAGGCCACATCCATCCAGAATCTGGGTGCGATGGATGTACTGTGCTCCGATAAGACGGGTACATTGACACAGAACAGGATCTCCGTCAAGGATTGCAATGATATCCATGGTAACAGCAGTCACATGGTGGAGGTCTTCACATGTCTGAACAGCAGGAATCTCAAATCATCCACCAATCAGATCGATTGGGCCATCGACGAATATGCCGACGAGTATGGTTTCACCGATGAGTTGGACCAGTACCCCTACGTGGCCGATGTACCCTTCGATTTCTTCAGGAGAAGAGCGACCGTAGTAGTGAAACAGGATGATGAGGTCAACGTCCTTATCACAAAGGGTGCCACACCTGAGATCCTCTCCATATCGTCCGCATATCTGGATAAGGAGAGGAACATCCAGCCCATCGACGACAAGGTCAAGAACGATGTGATGGGACTGGTGGAATGGTACAGCGAGAAGGGCATGCGTGTCCTCGGAGTCGGATACAAGTACATCCCCAATGGGAAGGAGGTGTCCGTGGAGGACGAATGCGAGCTCATCTTCACAGGATTCGTCGTGTTCACCGATCCAGTAAAGGAATCGGCGAAGGTCGCTATCAAGGAACTGAGGGACTACGGTGTCACCACCAAGGTGCTTACGGGAGACAACGAGTACGTCTCCCGTTACATCGGTGAGGAGATCGACATCAGCACTGAGAAGATGCTGGTGGGTCCGCAGATCGATGCCATGTCCGACGAGGAGCTTAAGCAGCATGTCGAAGAGACCGATATGTTCGCCAGACTCACACCCGATAACAAGATGCGTGTCGTGAAGGCATTGCGTGCCAACGGCCATACGGTCGGATTGATGGGTGACGGTATCAACGATGTCCTGGCCATGAAGGCGGCCGATGTCAGCATTTCGGTGGATACAGGTACCGATATCGCGAAGGATACGGCCAGTATGATCCTTCTGGAGAAGGACCTCGGAATACTGAAGAACGGTGTGATCGAAGGAAGGAAGGTGTACGTCAACACCATCAAGTACGTCAAGATGATCGGTTCGATCAACTTCGGTTACATGTTCTCGCTGATATTGGCAACATTGCTGTTCAACTTCAACCCGATGGGTGCGGTCATGATCCTGATCTTCAATCTCATCAACGACTTCGCATGTCTCATCATCCCATGGGACAAGGTGGAGGATGAGTTCGTCAGGGAGCCGCGTAAATGGGATGCCATCAACCTGAAGAACGTTATGTTCAGATTCGGTCCGATGTGTCCGATAACGGATGTGATGACATGGGCGTTCATGACCTTCGTTGTATTCGGTTCGGTCACCATGGTGAACATCATGAATGCCGACGGTGAGATTCTCTATGCGGCGGGAACATACGGAAGCGTGGCGGATCTGATACTACAGAGGGTGGATCTGAGCGATACCAACGTCGAGGCCTGGTTCCAGGCTATATGGGTGATAGAGCAGTATTGGATGCAGGTATGGGCCATCCATATCGTCCGTACCAACAAACTGCCGTTCTTCCAGGCATGGTCAAGTAAGATCCTGGTCGTCACGACGTTGTTGGCATTGGCCGTAGGTACCATACTCCCCTTCACCGGTGGACTGTGGGAAGCGATATCCAGTTTCCCGATGGACCTGTACAAGGACGTGTTCATCAACAACCTGGCACCGACAGCCATGATATGGATGCCGTTCATCGCATGCGTGTACTTCTTCGGATCGCATCTGGTCAAGAAGCACATGCTGAAGACCCACGGGTACTTCGCCTGTTAAACACATTCAACACCCCGTCCTCTGGACGGGGTATCCCTTACTTTCCTTACAATCGTTTATTATAGGTCGAAATCTGTCTCGATTTCGGAAACGGAGTGCCGACCAGTCAGATGGGGTATTCCGAATCGAGGGATATAGTGGCGAAGACTTACGAGGAGATCAACGAGAAGATATCCAAGGGCAAAGCAGTGGTCTATACAGCGGAGGAGATCATAGATCTCGTCAAGGAGAAGGGTGCCGAGCAGGTAGCCGAGGAAGTGGATGTCATAACCACCGGTACATTCGGTGCGATGTGTTCATCCGGAGCATTCCTCAATTTCGGACATTCGGACCCGCCCATCAGGATGGCCAATATCAGGCTCAATGATGTCGAGGCATACGGAGGTCTCGCCGCAGTCGATACTTACATAGCATCGACATCCAAATCCGACGATCCTGACGGATACGGCGGAGGACACGTCATCGAGGACCTTATCGCAGGCAAGAAGATCCACCTCCACGCCTGGGGCCCGGGTACCGATTGCTACGTGAGGAAGGACATCAACACCTACATCACACTCGATGACCTCAATGAAGCGTACATGTACAATCCCCGTAACGTATATCAGAACTACAATGTGGCAACGAACTGTTCGGACAGGACGTTGTACACCTACATGGGAAAACTCCTGCCCAGGATGAAGAACGCCACCTTCAGTTCGGCAGGACAGCTGTCGCCCTTGATGAACGACCCGCATCTAGATACCATCGGAATGGGAACACACATCTTCCTCGGAGGTGGAGAGGGTTACGTCACATGGCAGGGGACGCAGTTCAATACCCAAGTCGCAGAGAAGAACGGTGTTCCGATCTCAGGAGCTAGGACACTCGCCCTCATTGGTGATCTGAAACAGATGGACAAGGACTTCGTCAGAGGATTGAACGTTCACGGTTACGGTACATCCATCGCCTTAGGAGTCGGAATCCCGATCCCTGTCTTGAATGTGGATGTCGTTAAGAGGGCATCGATATCCGATGAGGACATCTATGCCAATCTCATCGATTACAGTGTGACATCCAAGAGCAGACCTGTTCTTGCTCAGTACAATTACGCTCAGCTGAGGTCCGGTACCATAGAGTACGAGGGCCGTAAGATCAGGACTTCCTCATTATCGTCATATGCGGGTGCGAGGAAGGTCGCAGGAAAATTGAAGGATTGGATCGAGAAGGGTGAGTTCCTGCTCACAGAACCCGTGAAGAAACTGCCGGAGAAGTCATTCGTAAAGGGACTTGCTGTGAAGGAGTGATAACATGATTGATAAGAAGTACAAGATGAAGTTCACGGATGCGACTCTACAGGATTCGGTCGCATATACTTTGGTATCCAGATTCAACATCGAGCCCAGCATCCTGCGTGCCGAGATCGAGGGCAGCGGCGGAATACTGATCCTGAAGATGAAGGGTGAGGATTCCAAGGTCAACGAGGCAATCGACTTCTTCGCAGAGCAGGGTATAGAGACAACGGAACTTGGCGATCACATTCTTCGTGACGATGTGAAATGCTATGACTGCGGTTCATGCGTATCGGTGTGTCCGACAAGGTCCCTGTATCACGATCCCGTAACTTTCGAGGTCGAACTGAAGATACAGACCTGCGTCGCCTGCGGTGCATGCATCTCAGCATGCCCGACCAACGCGATCAAGCTGACCCTATGAAGCGTATCCATTTCGAGGTGGAGGAGTCGGCGGTCACCATAGTGGCCGATGATGTCTACCACAGGGTAGCGAAGGATGCAATATTCGAGGCCAGGGATATCCTTCATGGTAAGATAGCGGAGGATCCATTCTTCGCCACGACCTTCTATCCTTATAAGGAGGATCTTGCTGATGATCCTCTTATCCGTCATATGTGCAGATGTTCCTTGTTGGCGGATGTGGGACCTATGGCCTGTGTCGCAGGGGCGGTGGCAAATCATGCCGTCACCAGGATGGTAGAGGAAGGTGCTGCATTTGCGATAGTGGAGAACGGGGGCGATATTGCATTGATGATCGACAGACCTGTCACAGTGGGATTGTTCACGGGGGATGACAGGCTGAAGGATATTGCCATGCAGGTCCAACCAAGGGATGGTATTTTCGGTATCTGTTCGTCATCCGGAAAGATAGGTCCGTCCGTATCATTCGGTATGAGTGACATATGTACTGTGATATCTTCGGATGTCCTTTTGGCGGACGGTTGTGCCACTGCCTTCGGGAATCTGGTAAAGAACGGTGATGATATCGCATCAGCATCGGAAAGGATATGTTCTATCCCGGGAGTGGAAGGATGTATCGCATCAGTCGACGGGAAGGTCTGCCTGCAAGGTGATGTGCCAGAATTAGTAAGGAGAAGGGTCGACGCTGAGAATGCTTCACGCATCCTTCTTTGAATCTTCCTTTTTGTCCTTCTTAGAATCCTTAAAAGGATCTTTCTTCATGTCCTCGATGAACTGCAGTGAGTTCAAATAGGCCTCATGTTCCGCATCGGCCTTCTTCCTGCATTCGATGGACTTCTTATGAGCAGCGGTCGCAAGCTTCCTTGAGACGTTCGTATCCTCGTAGGACTGGACCATGATGGAATGTGCCAGCTGTCCTTTCTTGGTGTATTCTACCATTTCCTCGTGGAGCTTGTTACCTTGTTGTTTCAGAGCATCGTACTCCGGTCCGCCCTGTTCTTTGAGTTCGGCCGCCTTGGCCTGTACCTCATTCCTTTGGGCCTTGAGCTCCTGGATCTTCGCATTGTACACGTCACGGTCCTTCTTGGCTTCCGCGGCCTTTACGGATGCCTCCTTGGACATCTCATTGTACTTGGTGCACATCTCCCTCCAATGTCTGGACTCCCTGCTGTACTCATCCCTGGCACGCTTGTGCTCAAGGGCGTCAGAATGCTTATCCTTGCACATTAGGTCAAGGATTGATACTCCGGGGTCAGAACGATTGGTACCCATCAGAGTGCACTATAGAACAATCCAATAAATAGATTACCGCCATCATTGTGATGGATATTCATGGTGACCGTGCCGAATGCAATCGTACAGACATACCTCAGGATGAGCGGCAGACAGAGGAAATATGAGGATGTCGAGAAGTTCGAGAGACATCTCGAAGAATGCAGGAAGGTCAATGCGGTCAGGTATTCCATCCCAGAGAAGTGGGATTTTGGGAAGCCCATGGAGGAACGTGATTACAATGGACATCCTTGTTTTGTGATCAACTCCGGAAAAGGACGTGCCGTCCTCTATCTGCATGGCGGTTCCGGTATCCATCAGATGTTGGTCTACCATTACAGATTCATCAGGAAGATGGTCGGTGCTGAGGATGTCACGGTTTACCTTCCCGCATATCCTTTGGCACCGAACTACAACTACAGGGATTGCTACGCCATGTTGGATCCGCTGTATGATGACATCTGTAAAGATCATCAGATAATCACAGTCATGGGTGACTCCATGGGTGGTAACATTGCACTGGCACTGTCCGAGCATGTGGAGAGGAAACCGGAAAGCACAGTGCTTCTATCGCCTTTCCTGGATATGACGATCGAGGATCCGAGGTACGAGGAGTACTATAAAAGAGAGCCCCGTCTTTCCTTGAATGAACTGAGGAGATGCAGCGAACTGTGGTCGGGAGGGGACGACAGGCACGATCCATTGATCAGTCCGCTGTACGGTGATCTGAGCGGGCTCAATATCGCTGTATTCGTAGGCACGGAGGAGGTCCTTCTATTGGATTCGGAACGTCTCAGGGACCGTGTCGGAAAGGAGGGTGTTTCGTTGTACTACTGTGAATATGAAGGTATGTCTCATGTGTTCCCGCTCCAACCGATAAAGCAGGCCAATGAGGTCTTCCCGAAGATAATGGAGCACGTAGCATGATAATCTAAGAGACTTCGGCATCTCCTATAAATAGACAGATGGAATCACCTTTTACTGATTTCAAAGGGATAAGATGGATGTTAAGGCGCCATGGTTGAAGTTCTACAATCCGAAGTTGACTCCAGCACATATAGATTATCCGGACATATCGATCTATGAGATAGTGCGCAGGGCTGCCGAGAGGGTCCCTGATGAGTGTGCCTACGAGTTCCAGGACAAGAGGACTACATACCGTGACTTCATGAAGAAGACGGACCACGTGGCGGCATGTCTCGCCAAGGTCGGCGTGAAAAGGGGCGACAGGGTCCTGGTCTGTATGCCGAACTGTCCTCAGGCCATACAGGCGTTCTATGCCGTATCCAAACTCGGTGCGATCTCAGCCATGATACATCCATTATCGGCCAAGAATGAGATTCAGTATTATCTCAACAATTCAGGAGCCAAGGTCGCGATCACATTGGACGCTTTCGTCAACAACTTCGCGGCGGTGAAGGACGGGACACCCTTGGAGACATTGATCATATCTTCCATCAAGGATGAGCTCAGCACACTGAAGAGCATCGGATTCTCTTTGACATTGGGAAGGAAGATCCCCAAGTTCGTGAAGCAGGACTACATGATGATGTGGCGCGATTTCCTCAAGCTTACCAACGATGATGTTGTCGATGTTCCGGAGAATACCGGAAAGGACGGGTGTGTCATCCTCTACAGCGGAGGGACCACGGGCAGATCCAAGGGTATGCTCCTGTCCAATCTCAATCTTAACTCGTTGGCCATGGGTACATTGGCGATCAGCGAGAAGATCCCATGTGAGTTGGATCTGCTCTACAGCGATTATATCAAGGAGTGTCTGGCGAAGAGGAAGTACATCGTACTCTCAGTCATGCCGATCTTCCATGGTTTCGGATTGGGCATCGGAATCCACACATTCCTCTCGTTCGGAGGTCTTTGTATCCTCGTACCTACGTTCACACCGGAATCATATGCGAAGCTGATCAAGGTTAAGAGGCCCAATTTTATCGCTGGAGTTCCGACATTGTACGAGAAGATGATCGGTCTTGATGTCATGAAGGATGCCGACATGTCCTGTCTGGAGGGGATATTCTCCGGAGGAGATTCACTGCCGATGGAGACCAGGAAGAAGTTCAATGAGTTCCTGGCCACCCATAATGGGAAGACGGTCATCAGGGAGGGTTACGGCCTGACAGAGTGTGTGACGGCATCATGCCTCACTCCCATTAACGTATACAAGGAGGGAAGCATAGGAATCCCGTTCCCTGATGTCTACTACAAGATAGTCAAACTCGACACCGAGGAAGAGGTCCCGTACGGCGAGGAAGGTGAGATATGCATCTCCGGTCCGGATGTCATGATAAAGTATTGGGGCGACGACGAGGAGACCAAAGAGGATAACGCCAGGGCACTCCGTGTACATTCCGACGGAAGGACATGGCTCCACACCGGCGATGCAGGTTACATGGACGAGGACGGTTTCATCTACTTCAGGCAGAGGTACAAGAGGCTCATCGTCAGTTCAGGTTACAATATTTATCCGAGTCAGATCGAGAATGCTGTCGACAAGCACCCTGCAATTAAGATATCATGTGCCATCGGTGTTCCCGATCCCGTCAGACAGCAGAGGGTCAAGGTCTATGCCGTCCTCAATCCCGGTTATGTGGGCGATGATAAGCTCAAGCAGGAGCTGATAGAGCACTGCAGGGAGTATGTTGCAGCCTACGCTGTTCCCAAGCTGTTCGAGTTCATCGATGAGATGCCAATGACAAAGGTCGGCAAGATTGCTTATACTGTTCTAGAGCAGAAGGAAAAGGAAGAGAGGGAGAAGAAGGACCAGAGTGCCGGCAGTTGATTGCCGGATATTCATTCAGATACCCTTGCATAAGGAAGATGCCATATTCATCGGTGATTGTGACTGGTAGAGCCGTGTATTCGCATTATCATCGATTCCTACGTCATGTCGATATGATTTAGCGAAAACCGTTTAAATACAAGTGAAGATAGTGGTGGCTACTGACATCTTAAGGAGCACGGGAAGGACAATCTTTAGAAAGGTATCGGATGTCGTGTGCTCCCTTCAGAAGGACAAGATCAACAGAGGATGATTACATGGAAAAACTCAAGGTAGGTATACTGGGGGCCACCGGGATGGTGGGACAGAGGTTCATAGCCTTGCTTGCGGACCATCCTTGGTATGAGATAGTGGTTCTTGCAGCAAGCGAACGCTCTGCAGGCAAGACATACGAGGAGGCATTGGGCGGACGCTGGAGCATCGAGACACCTGTTCCCGAGAAGGTCAAGAAGATGGTCGTTCAGAACATCATGGAGGTGGACGATATCTGCAGCAAGGTGGATTTCGTGTTCAGTGCGGTCAACATGCCCAAGGAGGAGATCAGGAAGATCGAGGACGAGTACGCGAAACATGAGACTCCTGTCGTATCCAACAACAGTGCGCACCGTTGGACCCCGGATGTTCCCATGATCCTTCCGGAGATCAATCCCGATCATATCGCTGTCATCGATGCGCAGAAGAAGCGTCTCGGAACAAAGAGAGGATTCATCGCTGTTAAGCCCAACTGTTCGATACAGAGCTATACACCCATCCTGGAGGCATGGAAGGAGTTCGAGCCCTACGAGGTAGTAGTGACGACATATCAGGCCATTTCAGGTGCTGGAAAGAATTTCGACACATGGCCCGAGATGGTAGGTAACGTCATCCCGTACATCTCGGGGGAGGAGGACAAGAGCGAGAGGGAGCCACTGCGTATCTGGGGTAAGGTGGAGAACGGGGGGATAGTTCCTGCCACGGTACCGAAGATCACAAGTCAGTGCATCCGTGTCCCCGTGCTCTATGGACATACAGCGGCAGTGTTCGTTAGGTTGAGGAAGAAGGCCACAAAGGAACAGCTCATCGAGAAGATGAACAGTTTCAAGGGAGAGCCTCAGGACCTTGGTCTTCCCAGTGCTCCTAAGCAGTTCATCAAGTACCTGGAGGATGACAACCGCCCGCAGGTATTGGCGGATGTGAACTACGAGAACGGTATGGGTGTAACAGTAGGAAGGCTGCGTGAGGATTCCATATTCGATTGGAAGTTCGTAGGTCTCTCACACAACACACTGCGCGGAGCCGCAGGCGGTGCTGTACTCTGTGCGGAACTCCTTACAAAGAAAGGACTCATCGCTAAGAAATGAGTCTAGATGGCAGAGGGCGGAAGCCCTCTGTTCATCCTCGAATTAAGCATATTCTTGATACTCAGATCCATCTTGTCCCCGCGGATTATCCTATGAGCGGAGAATGACAGCCCTTTGTAGATTATGTTGTCAATGATCTCCTGATTGAATCTTAGTCTGGGGCGCAGTTTGACGTACTGCTTCCGTATGTCCTCGATGCATCTTCCCATGAGCTCCCCGATAGGGAAGATGTTGTTCCTCACGAATTCCTTCTTGTCATTGAACGAATCATTTCCAACAAGGAAGGGGTTGTATGTACCATCTTTATGATCTGAATCAAGGTCCTCGATGGCATCCATCACATATACCCAGATGCCGAAACCTCTGAACAGTTCCCTGATGTCGTTATCCATCCTGTCGCCTAACATTATGTCCAAAACATCGATCATGGATTGTGAGGACAGTCTTCCCATGGCGATGGGATTCTTCTCACCGTTCCTCTCCGCTTCACACAGGATATCGTATCCTTTCAGGATCACATCGTTGTAGTCGGGGAACTCCTTGACCGCCCTTTTGATGGCCGGGTTGAGGAACAGTAATCCCAGTTTACCTTTCAAGCTGTTGGGATTGTCGCTCACGTCATCGAGCAGACTGTTGTTCGCCACGAGTATGGAATAGGCGGTGAGCTGATGCATAAGATAATCAT
>JAFSYZ010000255.1 GCA_017455785.1 Candidatus Methanomethylophilaceae archaeon | reverse complement strand
GACGGCAAGGCAATCGTTCTCGGCGACGGAAAGTCATGTGTCGGTACCGTTGACAAGGAGATAACCGACGGAGCAAACGTCAGATGAAAGCGGATCTCCACGTCCATTCAATGTACTCCGAGGACGGTCATTCGACCCCTGAGGAGATTATAGCCAGAGCGAAGGAATTGGGATTCGGCTGCATAGCGATAACGGATCATAACGACTTCCGCTCGTTCGAGGACGTGAAGGACTGCAAGGACATCATCTTCGTTCCCGGAGAGGAAGTGGGTTCCGCTGACGGTCACATCATCGCGTTGGGCATCGACAGGGAGATACCCAAGCATCTCCCCATCCCCGAGACGATAGATCTCATCCATGAGGCCGGCGGAATAGCCATCGCTGCACATCCCTACAGGTGGTGGACAGGTCTAGGGGAGAAGAACACGCTGATGTATGCCGACAGGTTCGATGGGATCGAAGCGCTCAACGCAAGGTCGACCAAGAAGCACAACACCAAGTCGCTGAAGCTTGCGACGGAGAACGGCAAGTGCATTACCGCTGGCAGCGATGCGCATAAGCCCGGTCCTATAGGCGGAGGATATGTGGAACTCCCCGATGATTGCAGGACCTGGCAGGACGTGATACAGGCGATCAAGGACAGGAAGGTCGTGCCGTACAGTTCCAACAGGAAGATGATCGCCTCATTGAGATACGGTCTCAGATCAATCTTCAACTGGTCCAAGCGCGGATTCCACGACATGTGATACTGATGCCATCTGACGAGACAGCATTGAACAAGGTCCTGGCGATATTGCCAGATATCACCTATCGGAAGATGATGGGGGAATACCTCTTGTACATGGACGGCAGGCTGTTCGGAGGCATATACGACAACAGGCTCCTTCTGAAGATAACGAAGGCATCGGCAACGATGCTGAACGATTACCCTTCGGATTTCCCGTATCAGGGCGGCGGGGAGATGATATCATTCCCCGAACCGTATGATGCCGTTCTTCTCAGGGATGTGGTGGCTGCGATGCTGTCGCAGCTACCCAAGAGATGAAAGAGGTTGGTGAATTCAGGCCGATCCTTCATTCCCTTCTTCGGCCTGTGCATCCTCGGTCGCCGTCTCGGCATCGGTCTCCGATTCCGAAGAATTCTGAGAGACCATCTTCTTGTATTTGTACGCCTGGTACAGCACAGTCCCTGCCAATACGACCAGAAGGACGAACACGTGCATCAGGTTGTCTATCCCGTTCGGTACGATGAGGACGACGAAGACGGTCATGGCGGCACCTACGGCCAGCGTACTGAAGTATTCATACGTGGGCTTGGGGTCCGCACCCTTGATGTACATCATGTCCTGATTGTGCTTTCCCTTCTGGATCATGTACACCGAGAACTTCATGAACTTGGCCACCCTCCTGAAGGGCTCCAGCAGTACGATGATGTTCGCGAACAGTATGACTATCCTCCAGGTGTACTCATCCGCACCGAAGTTCTTGGTGAGCCAATCGCTGAGCGGAGTGTACAGGTAGAAGAATCCGACCTCCAGCACTATTATCAATATGATGAGGAAGAAAACGTTCGTGAGTCCCTTGGTGAATCTCTTCTTGGTGTTGTACGATGCCCTGCCCAGTCCGTGATAGAGCATATCGCGCTGTACCGTGAACCAATGGCCGATATCCTTGATTGGCTTGGGAACAACCTTCCCCAATGCGTTGTAGGATTTGTCGGAGGATCTCACCAACAACGGCAAGATGATCATCGACACGATCGCCGCTCCGACTATGGATGAATACAGGGACATGTCGATCACATGGTAATCCAACGCCTCCTTCGAGATGATGAATGCGAACTCACCCATGGTGCACATGGCGAATGCAGAGATCCATCCGGAACGCGAATCCCCGTTGGCGACCCAATAGCCGATGTTGACGGCGATGAACATGCAGCCTATGAAGATCAGGTAGATCACGGCGATCATCGGGATGTTGCTGACGAGACTGTCCACCGACACCTCCATTCCAACGGATATGAAGAACATGGCCATGAACAGCACCTTAAGGGGGTCGATGAAGTGTTCGACGACCTCCTTCGGTTTGGACATGCCCACCATCACACCGCAGAGGAAGGCACCGATAGCGACGGACAGTCCGGCGAAGTTTGCAAGAAGTGCCAGCACGAACAATAGACCGACACAGAGCAGCGCGATCAGTTCATTGTTGGAGCGTTCGTAGAACCAGCCGATGATGCGGGGAACGATCTTCAGCCCCAGCGTGAAACACAGGACCATGAACAGCACGATGTAGATGATCAGCACTATCAGACTGTCGGTGCTCATCGTACCGCCCTTCATCATAGGGGTGAGTATTGAGATCATTATGACCTGGCTTATAT
>JAFSYZ010000047.1 GCA_017455785.1 Candidatus Methanomethylophilaceae archaeon | reverse complement strand
TTCTAAAAGAATCTTATCCGGAATACCATCGACGGTATCCTCCGATACCCTCATCGGACGTCTGGATCTGGCAGATGAGACAGAACGGTCCAATTTACTCTGATTCTCGGCATATATCCTGAACAGTGCATCCCCCTTGGAGACCCTGTCGCCCACTTTGTGATACAATTCTATGCCCGCTCCTGCATCAAATGGAGCACCGGCACCTTTAGCTATGGCTACCATACATTCATTGTCTATGAACTGAACGAAACCGTCGAACTTGGCATGGACATCCTTATAGATCCACCCAGGGACCAGGTCTTTCGATCTTATGTACGGATTACCATTCTGTGCTTCAACGATCCATTGGAACTTCGAGTATGCGATACCAGATGACAATGCTGTACGTGCCATCTTATAGCCATCCTTCCATCCTGCCATCTCTAGAATTATCCCTCCAAGACCGCATGCCTTCTGTACAACAGCATCGTCACCCTTACCGTCCTCTAGAATGGAGATACATTCCTTCGCTTCAAGTATTGGTCCGATACACATTCCGAGAGGCTGATTAGCTGCGGTAACGGCACATTCCACGTGCATACCCAGTATCTTCCCTACTTCAATCATGTCTTTAGCATATGCCCTTGCTGTTGCGATGTCCTTGACCTTTGTATCCTTCCCCATCGGGATATCGATAAGGAGATGTGTAATGCCTAAAGATATCTTCTTGCTCATAATGGATGCTATCATCATAGGCCTGGGATCTATCCCCATGTTACGTTCGGCATTGATGATCTTCCCTCCGACGGGAGCATAGTCCCTGTTACCGCATGCGAAACAACCGCCGACCTCGTCGATGATCCTCTTCAACTCATCGGTGCCGAACTCCACATCGCAGAACGTCTCCACATAATCTGAGGTGCCGCAGGCACTGCTGATGGCCCTAGAAGATAATTTAGGTATTTTCAGGTCTTGAGAAGACACGATGGATACGACGATAGGTGTGATCTTGTTCCCTGGTATGCCTCCGAGACTATGGAAGTCATAGAACGGCCCCTTTCCCAGATCCACCTTTGTCCCAGTGGCCGACATCGACATAGCCAGATCCGCTATCTCACGCACAGAGGAGTTGTTGATGTTGAAGGCACATACGAAGGCCAATATCTCCATCTCGGAGAGATTGTCGCTCATGATGTCGTTGATAATGGAATCTAACTCCTCACGGCTCAATTCCATGCCATTGATCTTCTTACGGATGGACTTTATGGAATCAGGCAAAACAGAGAACTCCACCTCTACTTCATCTCCATCCTTAGCAGAACAGCGTTCCAATTCGACAGGAGAGATCAGTATCCTGCCCTTTTCTACCATGGCATCAATGATTATCAATGTAGTCACAACAGAACCACTTGAAGAGATACGCACCCTATCCTTTGGTCCGACACCTATCTTCAGACAGTCATCACTGTTCATTATCACGATCGGTTGTGAAGATAGAGCATCCGTTGAACAGGCGATGAGTTTCATGATCCTTATTGTCCGATATCACGTTTAATCATAAAATCCATCCCGTCACGGTAATATCAGGGAACGATAATGCACAACCGATTCCGGTAGATGATATGTGGAAATTAGGTTCTCTCAACGTGGATGGCAAGGCCGTACTGGGCCCTATGTCAGGATTCACCTCATCAGGATACCGTGACTTCATGAAACCCTTCGGAGTGGCATTATCCTACACTGTAATGACATCTGACCTGGGAATCATCCACAACCATGAGAAGACCAATGAATACGTTCATTTCGGTGACAATCACCCTACGGGCGTACAGCTTTACGGTTCAGATCCTGAAACGATCTCAAAGGCTGCGACCATAGCCATGGAACTCAATCCGGATATTGATTTCTTCGACGTCAACATGGGTTGTCCTGTACCCAAGATTATCCGTACGAATTCAGGTTCGGCACTGATGAGGGATCCGAAAAGATGCGGAAATATCATCAGGGCAATCAAATCAAAAGTAGATGTGCCAGTATCTGCAAAGATACGTCTCGGATGGTCACTGAATGAGATGAATTTCAGAGATGTAATCGATGAACTCCAATCGGCCGATGTGGATGCCATATGCGTTCACCCTAGGACAAGATCGGAAGCCTACTCAGGAAGCCCTCACTATGATCTCATCGAGGGGTTGCAGGATGAGATGTCGGTACCGTTGATCGTTTCGGGGAACATCTATCTCCTGGAGGATGCGATCTCTGCCATGAGAACAAGCAGGGCAACTGCAGTCATGGTAGCCAGAGGAGGCGTTGGCAATCCTTATCTGGTGACACAGATCGACCGCTATTTCCGTACAGGGGAGAGACTGCCCAACCCCAAGATATCACAACAGGTAGACTGGTGCCTAGAGCTGGCCGATTTCATGATAAAAGAGAAAGGATACGAGGAAGCTATGCGTAAATTCCGCATCTATGCCCCGAAATTCATCGCAGGCTGTCATAAATGCAGATCTTACAGATACGACCTCGCGGTGAAATCGAAGGACATGGAGTCCCTAAAGGAGATACTTTATGACATCAGGGACAAGATGGGGGACATGAGGATCAATACGTACGGCCGTATCGATCAAGACGAGCCTCCCCACTCGTCATAGAATTCCTTCAAGAATCCTTCCATGTAC
>JAFSYZ010000254.1 GCA_017455785.1 Candidatus Methanomethylophilaceae archaeon | reverse complement strand
ATCGATGTCCGAATAGGTCATATCCGTGACCTTGCCGTCCGTGATAGTATAAGAATAACCGTCAGGGGAATATTCCGCTTTTACATTGTTCAGAAGCTCGACGGGATCGTCATTGACCTTCAGGTCGGCATCTGTCCAAAGTGTGAGGTTGCCGCCGAAATCGATCAATATGCCCTGCGAGCGGTACATCGTGGCATTAGACCCCAGTCCGTTCAGGCATATCGCGCCCACGGCACCGATGAGTATGATGGCCACTGTTACGATTACTTTGATCTTGGTCACATCGGCCTTTCCGCCGCCTGCACCCTTATCCAAATGGACCCATGAATTGTCGACCATCTCTCATCTACCTGCCAGGTTGGTGATGGATAATTATTCCATGCTAGAATAAAAAAGGATGATACGTCCAATCCAGATATTTTGACCAATATGACTGAAAATGAGTGTGAATTAGACAAAAATGTAGAAGAATGATTGTGTCCCCTCGAAAAGAGGGGACAGTTTGATATCAGTAACGATATGATTTGGCTGCATCCACCATCGCCTTGATGTTGGCGATAGGTGTGTCGCGGGGCACCTCGCATCCTCCGGCAAGGATGAACCTCCCATCCTTACCCGCCTTCTCGATACATGCGAGGGATTCCTTCTTGACCGCATCCGCGGAACCGTTCCAGAGAGTATCGATCGGATGCACGTTACCCATCAGGCATATCCTGTCCTTCACGACCTTCCTCGCCTCCGCAAGATCGATTGCATGATCCGCCGAAAGGATGTCTATGTGCGTATCCGGTATCGCATCCATGATCGGCATGGTGTTGCCGCATACGTGATAGATCACAGGCACCTTGTACTCCGCTTTCCACGCATCGACCATCTTCTTCGTGTACGGAAGGTCGAATGTCTTGAACGTATCGAGATCGATGACGGTCCCGGATGCTGTCGGGTCCGGGATCCAGAAATAATCCGTGTCCGTGCTTCCCGCCCTCGTCACGCCGTCGGACAGCACCATAGCTTTAGCAATAGCCTTATGTGCCAGCTCCGGCTCCAACGCCACATCCATCAGTAAAGTTTCAACACCCCTGAGGAAACCTGCTGTGGTGATCACACCCCATGCCCATCCGCTGACGAGAGCACCTGTTGAGTTAACTTTACGATATGCATCGATCTTATCGACGATACCTTTCCTCATCATCACGGACTCCTTGGGATTCATAGGATCGTACAGTTCCTTCTTGTCCACATCCTCAGGCTCCTTCCAATATGCCGAGAGGACATTGCCGTAGTTGTCATCGGGCTGTGACACCTCCACACCCAGGTCCATGAACATGGCCGGGGTCTCCAGAGGACTGAAGCAGAAATCGCTGCCGGTCTGCTTGTTGAAATCGTCCGCCAGCTTGGCCGAAAGCTTCGCATCGTATCTGACATCCTTCCAGGTGTAACCCATCGCCTTCGAGATAGTGATACAGGCGACATCATGGACAGGAACCCTGTCGGGCTTCTCCCCGGCGACGATTGCCTGCAGCCTCTCCTTGTTCGTCATTTCGGACATTTTCTCACCTTATATCCGAAATCGATTAACGGTGATTTAAACGATTGTGAATCTACAACTGATTAAAGACTGTAACATGGCCACTTCTTTATTCTGAGTTAATTTAAGCCGTTTATATAACCCTTTAATTTGTGAGAATGGGACTGGTCTTTTTGACATATCACATCCAACAATCCAACGAATGAAAAAGACGACCAATCTTCGTAAAATACATTCCGAAAGACGTAACCAGTATCCATCCAGCATTGCTAAGATATATAAATTACCTAGGAAAATATGGAAGTATAATCCAAGGAGGGATATCATGGAGACAAAGACATCAAAGCTCGTCGCGTTGATGATCGTTTCATTGTTCTGTGTGACAGCATTCGCAGTCGTCTTCTCAGAGGACACTGCAGCAGCTGATACCAAGACATACAGGATCTATGTAGAGGTCATCGATGACGACGGTACAGTAGAAACCGCAGAATGGGTGAAATTCAACTCAGAAGCGACCAACGAAGCATGGGCAAAAGCAGCAACAGCCGCAATGAAGGCATACGGTATCGCCGATGTGACATTCACCGTGAACGATGGCGGAATCTGGGTGAACTCTGCAGCACCTGGTTACAACGCGACTTACTACGCTGAGGGCGAGAAGTGGGTCTCGATCACTGACATAAAGACACAGTACGTGGAGAAGACGGTTATCGGAATGGCCGTCCAGAACGGATACATCAGCGAGACGGTCTACAACGACCTGTCCCCCGAGTCCGAGAAAGCCAACTGGACATACGTGGGATACGGCGGAGACTACGACTACATGAAACTGCTCGAGGCAAAGGCCAACGCATACCCCGAGTCGATGACATACCACATCTTCATTGAGATCATCAAAGAGGACGGAACTGTCGAGTCATCCAAATGGGTCAACTTCGATTCAGACAAGACCGCGGCAGCATTCGTCGCAAGTGCTAACAAGGCATTCGCTGACAACGGCCTCAGCAAGGTAGTCCTGACGAAGAGCGGAACAACATACATATCAGTCAAGTACGACGGCAGCGGAAACACCCACTCACAGTACGCCAAGGACGGCAAGTGGGTCAACGTATCAGACACCGCCGTACAGTACGTAGGCAACGCGGTACTGACCTTCGCCGTCAACCACGGATACATCGGAAAGGATGTCTACAACGCACTGTCCGATGAACAGAAGAAGGCCTGGCAGCCTAGAGACATGGGCGACTGGCCCGGATACGAGTACATGAGGGACTGTAAGGAGTCCACCACCGGATACGAATCATCCTCCGGAATGGGCATCGGTCTCTACATCGGTATCGCGGTCGCTGTGATCGTTGTTATTGCTCTTGCAGCATTCTTCCTCCTGAAGAAGCCCAAGGCATGAAACAATAAGGGCCCGTGAGGGCCCTTTCTTCACTTTATCATTTATTAAATATCGTCGACGACATTCCATAGACGATGGCCGATATACCCATTGACATCCCCATGCGCGGGATGAACTACATCCGTGACACCCTGTCCGATGATGATCAGGGACCGAACACAGGTCCGCCGATGCCCCGTGCGGAAAGGGAAAGGATAGTCATCCGCACCAGCATCATAGGTATAATCACCAACGTCACACTGGCCGCACTCAAGGGTATAATCGGACTGCTGTCCAATTCGGTGGCTATCACCGCGGATGCCATAAACAACCTGACTGATGCTCTGTCGTCCATAGTTACCATCGTTGGTACCAAACTCGCCGGGATGGAGCCTGATAAGAAGCATCCGCTTGGTTACGGAAGGATAGAGTATCTGTCCACGTTGATCATCTCTGCCATCATCCTCGGTGCAGGAGTATCCGCCATCATCGATTCCATAGAGAAGATAATCGAACCGGAGGTGGCCGAATACTCCACCATAACATTGGTTATTATCGGAGCCGCCGTGTTCGTGAAGATAATCCTCGGAACGTACTACAAGAAGGTGGGTAAGAAAGTCAATTCCGGCGCCCTCATCGCATCCGGAAAGGATGCGTTGTACGACGCGTTGCTCTCTGCATCGGTATTCCTGTCCGCGATCATATTCATCATATGGAACATCAGTCTCGAAGCGTACGTGGGAATACTCATCGGTGCATTCGTTGTAAAGTCCGGAATAGAGATAATGAAGGATACCCTGGACGACCTTCTAGGGAAACGTGCCGACAGGGAACTGGTGGATTCCATAAAGGAGACCATATGTAAAGAACCGGAGGTCACCGGCGCATATGACCTGGTACTGCACAGCTACGGTCCAGACAGATTCATCGGATCCGTCCATGTGGAGGTGCCTTCACATCTGAACGCTATGGAGATCGACAGACTGGAGAGGAAGATCAGCGATTCTGTATTAGCGAATCACGGCATCATGATGGCGGCCGTCGGGATCTACACCAAGGATGACAAGGATGAGGAACTGCTTGTCGATGTCACGAAGATAGTCATGTCCCACGAGGGAGTGGTCCAGATACACGGGTTCAACCTTGACAGGGAGAACAACATACTCAGTCTGGACATTGTAATGGATTTTGCCATGAAGGAACGTCAGACGGAATTCTGTAAGATCATGGATGAGCTTGCGGAGGCGTTCCCGGAATACAAACTGCACGTGGTCATGGATGCCGACCTTTGATGATGTAATCGGTCCGATCACTCTTCACTTAGAGGTGCTTCCTTCGGTCTGTCCTTTAGAGTCATGGCAAAGACGAATCCCAGCATCGATATGAGCACGGCAGCGAAGAACGCGTGCCTGAACCCCGGGATCAGGTTGATAGTCGGCTCGATTATGATTGATCCCATAAATATCGCGTTCAGGATGGCCACACCTGCGGAGCTCCCGGCCTGTCTGAATGTATTGGTGAGACCTGACAGCTGTCCGTTCTCGCCCTCCTTGATGTATCCGAAGGCCAGGTTGGTGGAACCGACAAGTGCCATACCCATACCGGCACCCATGATGAACAGTGCCAGCAGTATGAACCACAGCTGTGTGTCCACTTTGAACATGGTCATCAGGAAGAATCCTAACGCGGTGATCAACGATCCTGCCACAACGAAAACCCTGTTGTTACCCGTACGGTCCGCAATCCTTCCGACCAACGGACCCGAGGCCATCATGCCCACGGAGTTGGCGATGAGTATGAGACCATACTGCATAGTCTCATAACCCTGTACGAACTGCAAATAGTACGGCAGAAGAAGATAACTCCCTGCCATGGCCATGAACAATAGCATACCAACGATGGTCGCACGGTTGATGTTCCTGTCCCTTATCAACCTCATCGATATCAACGGATCCTTTGCACGCGGCTCCCACCATGCAAGGAAACCGGCCCCTGCGAACACCAATAGCAACAGGAGCAACCCCTCATCTGACGTCCACCCGATGTCCTTGCCGACGTTCAGATAATAGATCAGCGGGAACATCAGCAGCAACATGAGCAATGCCCCCAAAATATCCAGCTTCGGTCTGACAGTAGGGAGGTCCTCCTTGACGTTCATGTACCTCATACAGAGGAACACGCACAGGAGTCCGATGGGGACGTTTATGAAGAATATGTACGACCAATGGAAGGTCGTCAGCACACCGCCAATCGCAGGACCGAATGCCGATCCCGCAGAGGCTGCCAATGTGACCGCCCCGATGGATGTGCCACGGACCTCCGGGGGAAGATATGTCGACACCATCGCCAAAGACACAGCGACGCACATACCCGCACCCAGCCCCTGAACGGCCCTGAGACAGATGATCGCGGCAAGGCCCAGTGAATCGATGAATCCGCACAATCCGATGGCCAGAGATGACAATGAGAACACACAGATCCCGGTAACGAAGACCTTCTTGTACCCTCTGGTGGAACCTATCTTGGACCAGAGCAGTATGAAACAGCAGAGCATCAGTGTGTAGATTAACAACACCCAGGAGATGTTGCTGGTGTCATGCCCGGCCTCCCCCATCTCCTCCGCTATCGTGGGCAGTGCCACTGACACTATGGTTGCGTCCAATGCGGTCATGAATGTCCCTAGCACCAATACGAAGAGGATGATCTTGTTCGAACCTGTTCCGGATGGCATCATTCACCTCATCTTAACAAAAGAACAACCCATTGTAACGATATAAAAGATAGCATATATTTTTTAATATGTCCATAGATGACGTACCCATGACCCCATTAGAGAAGAGATGGACATTACTCCTGATACTCGGGATATTGGCCATCGCGGTAGGACTTATCATTCTCCTGTGGACCGGCATGTCCGTGACGATATATGTCATCTTCACAGGTGTATTGGCTCTCATCGGCGGAATCTCTGAGCTCCTGATACTAGGTGAGTTCAAGGACATACGTGTAGCTAGACCAGTCATCATGATCATACTCGGTATACTGATGATCGTCATTCCGTTCATCATGGCGGAAGTCAGTGCGATCATATTCGCGATCTTCTTCGTCCTCTTCGGAGTGGCGTTACTGTTCGGATTCAGCGATCCCGACAAGATACAGGTGCTCAGCGGCAGGATCCTCGGTTTCATCATGATCGTCGTAGGTATCCTGATCATAGTATTCCCGAAGCAGGCCGTGGAGATTATGGCCATCATATTCGGTGTAATGCTGATCATCATCGGACTGGCCTCAGTTATCACTGCGGTACAGATCAGAAGGGCTCTGAGCTACTGAACAAGGACT
>JAFSYZ010000253.1 GCA_017455785.1 Candidatus Methanomethylophilaceae archaeon | reverse complement strand
TCTGTTTATCAACCCTGGGTGTCTTTCGAAACCCGAACGGACTGCCCGAAGGACCGGATTATGTGATTTCACGCTGCTACAGAAAAAGAGAAAGCGGAAAGCACAATATTCCGGGACAAGATGGGACGCAGGGTGAAGAATGACACCAGGTTGTCCTCTTCAAGAATCGTTTTATATAGAATCTACACTATGTAGAAATATCCTGATAAGACCCGTAGGATAGGTCACCCTCGGTGGCCATCAACGCCTACGGGCAATGGAAACCTTATCTCTGATTTTTTCGATGGTGCGGTCGCCGTTCTCATATTTTGCGCGACACGCACCTACGATGTAATCGATCAATTGGATGCAGGCATTCTGTTCGGACAGGACCTTGTTGACCTTCTTAGGATTGGTATCGTACTTTGAAGCAGTAGAATAGACGATGGCTCTGAAATCATTCAGCGATATGAATCCGCAGTTATCCATGAACACATTGACATCCTTGCATGGAAGCACTTCCATAGCATCTGATATCACTTGGGAGATTACCGATCTGTACAATTCATTGCCGAACAATGGCCTCCTTGATTCCTGTTCATGCTTGTCCACAACTGTGTATACTGTCCTGAATCTCAGTTCTGAGAGTGTATCGAACAGTTCGGACCTTTTTTCAGGGGATGTATTGTTCCATTTACGTTCAACACCATCTTTAGGGAGAAGTTTGGCAGCTTTCTTCAGGTCCCTTGGTGCAAATAGAACGATTGCTGCCATCGCGAAATATCTCGTTCCCGAGGGTCCCAAATCCCCGGATTCATCGATAGCTATCAGTCCGGTCATCTACAGCTCCGAAATCAATCGCGCCTTCTTCCGAACAACCCCATCCTATTCTCCTTCTTCGGATCCTCTTCGATGTCCAGGAGGTAGACGCCACTCTCTTTGTACTGAGATCTTATCTCTTTCAGGTACCTGTTGCGGTTCATCTCCAGCCTGAGGTTGTCGAATGCCATGATATGCTTCAGCATGTCCTTGTGATAGTCCATCGCGTTCATGGCGTATATGACGGCCACACGTGCGAACACTGTGATATTCTTCAGGGTATGTATGAACCCGATGATGAACTCAACTTCATCGATAAGTCCCTCGGGAATGTACAGCATGACCTGCGTGACATCCTCTGAGTCGTCCATATAGCCTGCCAGGTCCTTGAGGTACGGGTTGACGTTCTGCGCCCTTTGCAATTCCACAGCTACCAGGCGCGATTCTATCGTCGCATTCCTGTCCGTTTCGTAGATCGCATCGTCGATCATCATGATGGTGTCGTATGCGAACTGCCTCATGGCCGCTAGAACGAAATCCGGTCTGTTCGTGTATGTATATCTCGCGTATCTGTCCATCTCCCTTATCAAAGCGTCAGGGAAACGGATCGTCTTCTTGACGGTGCCCGTCGTCGCCGGAGCGATTACACTCATGCAGATGTAATCAAGATATTGTTTAAAATCATTTTCCATAAAACTGCATATGAGATAGTAAACACTATCATTATATATCTCCAAGTGCTACATCTCTGTGCCGCCATGGGCCACGCATCAACGAGGACCACGGAACTCTTCTATGCGAGGAGAGCGACCGACAGGGCCATTAAAGGGATGTTCGCCCACAAGAACGGAGGAGGTGCCAAAGCGTTCGAATAAGCCCACGTAGTGGGTCCTTGACTCACCCCTGACCTCGTCACCAGGTAAAATCTTCTGATTGTTCGAGGTGACAGGCAAAAACAAAAGTGTCCCGGCGCGGATGCTTTGTTGTGCACCAAAAACATTTCACGACTGGGACGGATCTTCCCAGTCCTAACGAGAATATATCCGTTCCTATCGGATTGGTCAAGGTCGTCGAACATTATCTCGGTTCCGTGGGCATTTTGGACTATGTGGACACCTTCAAGGAGAAAGGTGTCCCTATGAGCAGGATATTGGTGGCTATGTGCACGTACATCCTTCAAGGCAATAATTCAATGAAAGGATGTGCTAGATGGCTATCGGATCCCAACGTAAGAAAGGAGATGGGCCTTGTCCAAGGCCTATCTCAGAAGACCATCAACAGGGCGGTCAACATCATCGGAAGTCACAGCGATGAGATGATTGTGAAGTTGTGGGAGGGATTGGACTCAAGATATCATTTCGAGAACACCGATGTGAACATAGACGGTTCAGCTACAGTGGTCAACGGCCCCAATGCGGAGCTTGGGGCCATTGGTTATCCCAGGGATTTCAGGGACCAGAGCAGACCCCAGGTTGAGTTCTTGACCGCTGAATTGCAGAAATCCCGCATACCTTTCTTCATTCGTGCTTATTCAGGTAACACTTCCGACCCCGTGCAATATCGTGACGCACTTCCGGATATCTTCTCCATGATCCGTGAAGGATCATGGATCATAGTGGATAACGGTGGGGCTTCCGGGGACATATTGGATTCTATTGTCAAATCAGGAAACAAGTATCTGACCAGGGTGAAGATGAACCTGTCCGATGAGCAGAGGATGAAGGAACATGGTGATCAATGGGAATATGTGGAGGAGAACGTGTGCTGTCTGAGGCATACTTTTGATTCATCGGGCAGGACCACGTACCTCTTCTTCTCAGTAGACAACTGGAAGAGGTCGTTCCATGCTGCGGAACGCAGTGTGGAACGTATGCTGAACGCCATAAGATCATACGAGGATGGGAAGTTCAGGAAATCTGATTTTGTAACAATCAAAAGGAACGTCCTCGCGGATGTTGAAGTCAAAGTATCAATGCAGACACGGTTCGATTTCGATGACAAGGAAGAGATCTATGGTATCATCAACGAGGTTCTCGGACCTCGTTCGGGAGTTTTCAAACTGGAATCATCGGAGCAGTTGACACCTTTAGAAGCATTGGAGAAGTATCGTGCAAGGGCCACCGTTGAGCACCTCATACATTCATTGAAGAGGGTCACCGGATTGAAACCTCTAAGGGTGTGGAACGAGTCCTCCATCCGCGGATCCATGTTGCTGGCACTGCTGTCGGAGACAGCAGTGGCCATGTCGAGATATGAGATGCAACCGAGGAAGGAGACGAAAATCAGGGAAGGAAAGAAGGTAGAGGTAGATGTCAGGCCTTCAACAGAATCGATGGTTTGGTCCTTAGGTCAATTGACAGTTACGAGGATCATCATCAAAGGAAGGCGTAAAGAGGCTTATTTCAGCAATTGGAACGACATCTCAAGGGAGGTTTTCTCCAATATTCGGGCGGAATCGGACTTCACCAAGCTTGTTTTCGCCTAAAAACACACCGTAATCGGTCCATTCCAACATCAGAACGGTGTACCTGTCCGAGCGTAAGCTCGGTCAGGCACCAACTGTCAATTGGGCCAGAACAATCAAATTAAGGGCAATGTGACGAGGTCAGGTGTGAGCGATCTCCCTCAATTTACTTTCAGGGTTCTTCCCACTGAACAATGACAGTAACAGTCTTTGGTCTGGCGATAGCAAGGTAAATGAACGTATGTGCAGATAGGTGTGGCATGAAAGTATTGTTGGTGAACGGTAGCCCCAGGAAAGAATGCACATTTACAGCATTGGAGGAGATGGCACGCATCTTCAACGAGAACGGCGTGGAGACGGAGATCGTCACCATCGGTGACAAGGTCATACAGGGATGCAAGAGCTGCAGGTACTGTAAGAAGAAAGGCGTCTGTGTGATCAAGGACGATATTGTCAACGAGATAGGTGCCAGATTGGAGGAGTTCGATGGATTCGTCTTCGGTTCTCCTGTATATTATGCCGCACCTTCCGGACAGATACAGGCCTTCATGGACAGACTGTTCTTCTCACAGGGTTCCAAGATGAGAGGAAAGCCTGCGGCATGTGTCGTTTCATGCAGGAGGGGAGGCGCCACAGCAGCGTTCGACCGCCTCAACAAGTATTTCACGATCACAGAGATGCCCATCGTCTCATCACAGTATTGGAATCAGGTCCATGGTAACTCCAAGGAGGAGGTACTTCAGGACAAGGAGGGACTGCAGACCATGCGCACATTGGCAAGGGACATGACCTGGCTGATGAAGTGTATCGAGGCAGGTAAGAAGGCAGGCATAGAGTTGCCTGCAAGGGAACCTTGGGAACCTACTAATTTCATAAGATGAGTGGACACATGGACGTACGCGACCTGGACCTTCCAGACGAAGTGATCGCCGCTCTCAATGAGCAAGGGTTCGTCACTCTGCATCCTCCGCAGGCGGAGGCCATACCGAAGGCATTGGAAGGTAGCAACCTGGTCGTCGCCGTCCCCACAGCCAGCGGAAAGTCGCTGATAGGATATGCAGCAGCCTTGAAAACCATCCTGGAGAAGAGGAAGAAGGTCATTTACATCGTTCCGTTGAAGGCTTTGGCCTCGGAGAAGAAGGACGATATGGACCGTTTCGCACATCTTGGATTCAAAACGGCGATAAGTGTAGGTGATCTGGATTCCGAGGATAGATGGCTTAACGATGCTGATTTCATAGTCGCCACATCGGAGAAGGCCGATTCGTTGATCAGGCACAGGAGCAGGATAATGGATGATGTCGGTCTCGTCATAGCCGACGAGATTCATCTGATCCACGATCCCTCCAGAGGTCCAACATTAGAGGTAGCGCTCACCAAAATCAAGAGGAGGAACAGGGACATACAGATCATCGCTTTATCGGCTACGATATCCAACGCGAACGATCTGGCTATGTGGCTTGATGCCGATCTCGTTAAGATGGATTGGCGCCCCATACCTCTGTATGAAGGGGTCTATTACAACAATGAGGTGACCTTCGAGAACGGACGTTCCATCGATATAACGCCAACCGGTGACGAGATATGGTCGCTGATGGAGCCGACGCTGAAGGATGGCGGCCAGTGCATGATATTCGTCAATTCGAGGCGTTCCACCGAAGCACTGGCGGTGAAGTATTCCATTAACATGAAAGCGTTCGTCGGTAACGAGCTGACCGATGATGATGTAGCAGCTTTGGAAGGAGAAGGCGATTCCACGGCATTGGGTAGGAAACTTTCGGCATGTGTGAAATCAGGGATGGCCTTCCATAATGCAGGGCTGACCTCCAGACAGAGACGTTTCGTGGAGGAGAACTTCCGTAACGGCAAGATAAAGTGTATCGTTGCGACACCGACCCTTGCCGCAGGAATCAATCTTCCCGCAAGACGGGTCATCGTAAGGGATACCAAACGTTTCGAGACAAACTCCGGTAACACGCCAATCTCCGTCATGGAGGTGAAACAGATGTGCGGACGTGCTGGAAGACCAGGGTTCGATCCATACGGGGAATCGATCCTGATAGCCAAGAACTATGATGATTACGAGCATCTGATGGATGACTACGTGATGTGCGATTCCGAGATGATAATGTCCAAACTTGGTAACGAGACCGTACTCAGGAATCACATACTGGGTCTTATCTCTACAGGAGATGCATCCAGTGCCGAGGGTGTCATCGATTTCATAAGGGACACTTTCTACGGCAGCGAGTCTCAGCTGTATGGTATCGAGAGCGCCGTGGAGAATGTGATAGACTTCCTGGAGGAGTACGGGATGGTCATCAGAGGAGATGACGGAGTCACTGCAACACCTTTCGGAAAGAGAGTCTCTGACCTTTATATCGACCCTAAATCCGCTGTCATATTGAAGCAGGCTGTGGACAACATGGAGGAGGACACACAGGAGTTCCCGATTCTTTATGCTGTCGCATCCACACCTGATGTCATGGGGATGTATCCGCGTAAGAAGGACGAGGATAGATTGGCAGCGGTCATCCAGGAGTGGGAGGACCTAATGATAGTTGACATCCCCGATGAGAACGATTATCAGTACGAGTACTTCTTGGGCGATTTGAAGACTGCCTGTCTGGTTCAGGATTGGATGTCCGAAGTTGATGAAGATACAATCACAGATTCGTACGGTATCGGACCAGGAGACATTAGATCCAGGGTGGATATGATGGATTGGCTGATCTATGCCATGAGCGAGATTGCCGTTCTTTTCCGTCCTGAGATGGTGAAAGGACTCCGTAATATGCTGGTTCGTGTGAGGTACGGCATAGGGAAGGAACTGATGGAACTGGTTTCCTTCATAGGCGTAGGAAGGATCAAAGCGAGACTACTCTACGACCACGGTATCCGTACGAGGAATGATGTCATTGAAGCGGATGTGACCGACATAGCCAGAGTCCCCGGAATTGGTCCTACATTAGCGAAGAGGATGAAGGAGGAATCAGGCGATTCCGCGCCGAAGGTGGAACACTCAGCTCCGACTTCAATAGATGATGATGAAAAGATGACGACCGCCCCGGCGAAGCCGAGGCAGTCGAAATTGTTCGATTTCTGATCAGCCGAGGATCTTCTCGACAGCTGCGACACTGTTCTCGCATTTGATGACGGGTTCGCAGTTGTTGATGATCGCATCGGGGTCCTTGAGACCGTTACCGGTACAGATGCAGACGACCTTCTCGTTTCTGTCGATGATTCCCATCTCGCGGAGCTTCTTGGCACCTGCCACGGATGCTGCGGATGCGGGCTCGACGGCGACACCCTCCTTCCTTCCGAGGAGTTTCTGTGCCGCGATGATCTCTGCATCGGTGACCGTTGTGGAGTAGCCGCCAGTCTTGTATATGGCGGTCAATGCCTTCCTTCCGCTGACAGGGTTACCGATCCTGATCGCTGTCGCGATGGTCTCGGGGTGCTCTTCAGGGACGAAGTCGTCGGTCTTGTTCTTGAATGCTGATGCGACAGGGCATGCTCCCTCCGCCTGGATTCCTGTGAGCATGGGCATGCGGTCTATCCATCCGACCTCCATCAGCTCTGTCAATGCCTTGTAGACCGCCCAGATGTTGGCCGCGTTACCAACAGGCAGGATGATCCTGTCGGGGATGTCGTAGGCCAGCTGGTCCATGATCTCGAAGAGGACAGACTTCTGTCCTTCGGGCCTGTAGGGGTTGATACTGTTGAGCAGGTACAGCTTCTTCTCCTCTGCCATCTTCCTTGCCAGTGCGAGGGCATCGTCGAAGTTACCGTCAATGGACAGAACTTTTGCACCGAAGAACATGGCCTGTGCGAGCTTTCCTGCCGCGACCTTTCCCGATGGGAGGAACACGGCGCATTTCAGACCTGCTTTCGCCGCATAGGCTGCGAGTGATGCCGATGTGTTACCCGTGGATGCGCAACCGACTGTGCTCACACCCAATTCTACAGCATGGGAGACACCGACCGTCATACCGCGGTCCTTGAATGATCCCGTGGGGTTCGCACCCTCGTACTTGACGTACAGGTCAGGGATACCGATCTCGGCACCGAGGGCTTTCGTGGAATAGAGCGGTGTTCCGCCTTCCTTGATGGTCACGGCGTGCTTGACGTCCACCGGGAGGAAGTCCGCATATCTCCAGACTCCGATAGGTGTCTTGGCGAGATCCTGCGGTTTCATCTCTTTGACTCTTTCCAAATCCATCTTGACGGTCAGGAGACCGCCGCACTTCGGACATGTGTTGACGAAGGGGTCATCAACATCGCATC
>JAFSYZ010000252.1 GCA_017455785.1 Candidatus Methanomethylophilaceae archaeon | reverse complement strand
GCGGATACAGGGATAAATCTTTCGCGATGTAAGACGCCTTGAGCAACAAGGTTATCGATGGCTCGAGCCGTATGATGCGAGAGTATCACGTACGGTTCCAAGAAGAGGGGGAGGGAGTAATCCCTTCTCCTTATTCGACTCTACTTCTTTGCGTATGTTTTTGAGGCGTTCCATCTTGCCTTCATCAATAGAGTATTTTGAAAGGATCGATTCCAGATATTGCTGTGCGGTCATCTTGTATCATCTCGCAGGGTTAGTTTGGGGGATGGTATGAGATTCACTCTTTATCCAGGATGTCATCTATCAGAAGATGCAATCTTGTACTGGGGTTGGTTCTGAAGCAGTCCAGATTGCTTTTCCCGGGCAGATTCCTTTCCGAATTATCCCTGGCGAATCTGACCATGCTGATGTTGAACGGAATCCCGTTCGATTTGCGGTATTCCTTTCCCAGATGTTCTGTCAGTTTATTTTCCAGCTCATCCTGTGTGTAAGGTACGGTGAAAGATTCATAGTGCATCAGAAGCCAGACCTCGAATGATTTGTTGGACAGCATCAATTCATATCCTTTTCTGTCGCATTCCTTTTGGAACAAGGTGATGGAATCGGAATCGTATCTTCCATCTTCATCTGTGACAATAGCTAGGCGGTCGCCGTGTTTCAGATCCACTTCTCTGCTTGTTACATGGCCGTCGCATTTTTCGATTATCTTCTGCCATCCGGTCACGCCCAACTCTCTCGGTCTGATCCTGATCCTTTTCACCATGCCGTTGAGGTCGTCAAAGTACTTGCATTCGGATTCCCCGTCACCCATCACGAAGAGCAATGGTGTTTCTTCGCGGGTCTTCGAGGAACGGTATTTAGTTGTCCTCGACATCCATGACCCCCCTAGACGAGACCAGTGGGATAGCATCGTAACGTCCCATCAGATAAGCTTTCAGTACCTGATCGTCCTTGCGTGTTCCTTTGAAATCCGAAAGACAATACAGTGTGGCGGACCCGGCTTTCCTGTCTTTATCGGTAAAGAATATCTGATCCCTTCTGATAAGGTCCCTGGTGTCGATAAGTCCCACATCGTGGGTTATCACTATCAGCTGTGCGTTGTTGGGATTGTTTCTTTTCGAGAACTGTTTGACCAGCCAGCGTGTGAGAAGGGGGTGCAGATGGGAGCCAAATTCATCGATGAGAAGTGTCTTGCCGTTCAGCAAACTGTCCACGAGCGGCCCCATGATGCCGAACATGTATCTGGTTCCCACGGACTCTTCTGTATCCATATCGAATACGGCCTCCAGAGGGGCATCTTCGGAGGCACTGCCATACCTGTGTTTGACTGCGATTCTGAAACTCTTTATCGAGTTCCTGCTGTCCGAGAACAGTTTTTCATATGCTTCCAAAGGCAGGTGTTTTTTGGCATCTTCTTTATCCACGGCATAATCTACGAGCTCATAATCTATGATGCCGAAGTCTGCCTTCTGAAGGCCGTTAATCATCATACCCGTTTTGGCATCATCATCTTCGACGAATCTGCAGGAACGGATCGGAAGAGAACCTATGTTTTGTGACTCGAGTGCTATAATGTTGTTGATCATCCTGCGTACTTTGGAGCAGAGTTCATCATTGTATTTTGCACCGAGTACAAGGAACGGCGTGGTGGCGTTGAGCAGAGTAAGCAGCTTTTTGTTCTTTCCCTTGAAATCCTCTGTCGCGTCTTTCCTTTCGAACACGGTCTTGGCGCGTTTCATAGGGTAATATACGAGTTTTTCCGAAACAATCCTGTCCGATAAGAATGATATTGAATAATCGTACAGGATTTCCTCCTCGTAAAAGCGAACCTGTATAAAGACGGGGGAACGAATGCTTTTTTGATCCAGTTTGAATGGTTCATACCATGGATAGACCGTATCGTCGGTAAAAGCATCCTTCACCATTTTCTGCAGTACCCTGATTGCTTTGAACAGGTGGGATTTTCCCGAGGCGTTAGGACCGAACACCAATGCGGAGGACAGCAGGTTGATGTTGATCGGTTCGCACTT
>JAFSYZ010000251.1 GCA_017455785.1 Candidatus Methanomethylophilaceae archaeon | reverse complement strand
GCGTTCTCGGCTCCGCGGTGCTCCATGTTCTCCAGGATGCGGAGTCCGTACTCCACGATCCTGTGCTCCTTCCTGCCGTTGATGTTGACGGCAAGACCTACGCCGCATGAGTCCTTCTCGTATTCCGGGTCGTACAGTCCCTTGGCCTGCAAGTTATCACTCAGCTTATGAAGAGCAGTTCCCTGTACTTGGGCATCGGCCAGATCTGGTCGTCTATGATCATCTCGAGAGCATCGAGATGTACTCTGGCATCCTCCATTCCGGGTACGACACCGTCGTGGTATCCGATGGCCTGTTTCCTCATATCCTCGGTCTTGAGCAGTTTGTCGCATTGGGATTCCACGGATTTGCAGATCTCCATGGCCTTGGTGACATGTGCGCTGATTTCCTTGATCTGGGACAGTTCGTATCCGGCGATCTCCTTGTACTCGTCGCCGTAGATCTCCTTGGCCTTGCATACGTTGCTCAGCAGTTTGGATTTGTACTCCATAGCAACGGGGAGGATGTGGTTGACGGCCATGTCGCAGAGCGTGCGGGCCTCGATCTCGACCTTCTTGCTGTACATCTCCCAGAGGACATCATTCCTGGCCTCGAGTTCCACTTTGCTAAGCACTTCAGCTTCCTCGAACACCTCGATAGATTCCTTCTTGGTGAATGCATCGTATGTCTTGGGTGCCGATGCCTCGCAGTCGAGTCCGCGCTTCTTGGCCTCCTTCTTCCATTCGTCGGAATAGCCGTTTCCGTCGAAACAGACGTTGCTGCATGCCCTGTATGTCTCCCTGGTCTCATCGAGTATGGCCTGCATCACGGGTGCTCCGTCCTTGATCCTCTTGTCTACGTTCTTCTTGAACTCCCTGAGCTGGTGTGCAACTATTGTGTTCAGAGTGGCCATGGGTGCCGCACAGTTGGCTGTGGAACCCACAGCCCTGAACTCGAACCTGTTACCGGTGAATGCGAACGGGGATGTCCTGTTCCTGTCCGTGTTGTCCACCAGCAGTTCGGGGATCTGCGGGATACCGAGGCTGTAGACCTTCTTTCCCTTGATGTTCGCCACGTTCTTGGATTTCAGGAGGTCAGCGAACGCTTCGCTCACCGTCTTACCAAGGAATATGGAGATGATCGCAGGAGGTGCCTCGTTGGCTCCCAGTCTGTGGGCGTTCGTTGCGGTCATGATGGACGCTTTCAGCAGGGCGTTGTTATCGTACACCGCCTTCATCACGTTGGCCATGAATGTCAGGAACCTGAGGTTCTCCTCCGTTGTCTTTCCAGGAGAGAACAGTCCTACGCCTGAGGCAGTTCCCAGTGACCAGTTGCAGTGCTTTCCTGAACCGTTGATCCCTTTGTAGGGCTTTTCGTGCAGCAACACGACGAATCCGTGCCTGTCCGCCACGAGTTTCATCAGGGACATTAGGAGCAGGTTGTGGTCCACCGCCAGGTTGACCTCCTCGTATACGGGGGCGATCTCGAACTGGTTCGGAGCGACCTCGTTGTGCCTCGTCTTCACAGGTATTCCGAGTTTGTATGCCTCGTACTCGAGGTCCTTCATGAACTGCAGCACCCTCGACGGGATGGATCCGAAGTAGTGGTCGTCCAGCTGTTGGTGCTTGGAGCTGTTGTGTCCCTGGAGCGTCCTTCCGGTCATGACCAGATCCGGACGTTGTGCGTACAGGTCCTTGTCGACGAGGAAGTACTCCTGTTCCCATCCGAGATATGACTGAACCATCTCGTTACCCATTCCGAAGTATGACAGCACATCTTTAGTGGCCGCCGCCACAGCTGCGGATGATTTCAGGAGAGGCGTCTTGTAGTCCAGTGCCTCACCCGTGTATGATATGAACACTGTTGGAATGCATAGGCAGTCATCCATGATGAACGCCGGGGATGACGGGTCCCATGCGGTGTATCCCCTTGCCTCGAATGTGTTCCTCAGGCCTCCGCTGGGGAACGATGATGCATCGGGTTCCTGCTGACAGAGCATCTTGCCTGTGAAGTTCTCCAGTGAACTGTCGCGACCGTAAGGTTCCGAGAACGAATCATGCTTCTCGGCTGTACCTCCCGTGAGGGGCTGGAACCAGTGCGTGTAGTGTGTGGCCCCCTCATCCATGGCCCACTGCTTCATTCCTGCCGCCACATGCTCAGCGGCGGATTTGTCAAGGGTCACGCCCTGTTCTATGGACTCGTATACCATCCTGCGGGTATCCGATGACAGGTACTTCCTCATGGTGGCCCTGTTGAATACCTTGCATCCATAGTATGCGGATGTGGTCTTATCAGGCGCGGTCGGAACGATCGGTGCCTTCTTGTATGCTTCTTCAACGGCAACGAATCTGCTGTTAGTCATGAGTGGTTGTTAGTCGTAGATATGATATAAATATTGCTAAAAAATGGATGTTTGAATGATTAAAAATGGTTACATTAGACAAATGTCTAATAATAATCTGATACACCAAACGATTGGGATCTATCGTTCTCATGTATCAATCTTAATGAAAGATAGAAGGATTCGGATAAAACAGGAAGGTCACTCTTCGGTATCTTCTGCGGTAATCTCTTCCTTCTCTTCAACATCATCTGTGGCGGGTACCGATTCAGAACCGTCCTCAGTATCCGCTTCACTCTGACCCTCTGTATCGGGATTGGGGGACGATGCCTTCTCCTTTTCTTTCTTGTTCTTGTACACTTGATATAGAAGGATGAGGGCGAAGACGATCAGAATGACCAGGATATGGATGATGTTAGGTATTCCGTTGGGTACAAGGATGACAATGACGACGGTGATGAACGAACCTATGGTCAGGGTTG
>JAFSYZ010000250.1 GCA_017455785.1 Candidatus Methanomethylophilaceae archaeon | reverse complement strand
AGGAACACCTGTAACCTCTTGCTCTCGACCAGATACGTCGCTTCTATGAGATCGAGTTCGATGCCGCCACCCCTCATGGGATAACCGTAGTTACCCTTGGAATAGAGACGATTGCCTTCTGTCTGATCCCTTACATAAACGACATCGTCGATGAGTTCGCCTGTCATCGATAAGAGTGGATGTAATCCGTGTTTTTATGATTATGTCCGTATTATAATGAAGGATCCATCGATCTATTACGCAGGAGCTCGATCATCATCTCGTCGTGTCCGAGCACGAACTTGAACAGTTCATCGGATATGTTCCTCCTGACATGATGGACTTTCAGACTGTCCTCGGCTGGTCTCATTCGATCGATTCATGTATTATCAACTGTAAATAATAAATATTTAGTTACTAAAATGTAAACCATTTCATATCTGCAACCAATTAGTTAACTTTATATAGAAGCACAAACTAATATGGTTTTGACAAGAATCGACGAGATCACTTGATCGGTAAAGGAGGTATGAACGTATGAGCAATGATAAACCGCTCAAAGTAGCGGAATTGAAACCGGGTGAGGCCGGTAAGGGTGTAGCAAGGATCGACCCTGAGATCATGGGGATTCTCGGATTGAAGGTCGGTGACATCGTTCAGATCGACGGTACCAAAAAGACCGTGGTAAAGGTCCTGATGGGCGGACCGGAAGATGCCAACAGAGGTATCATAAGGATCGACGGATCCACAAGGCGCAACGCTGGAACAGGTATAGACGAGCGCGTAGGGATCAAGAAGATCACAGCCAAGAATGCAGAGAAGATCACATTCTCACCCACTGAGCAGCTGAGGCTGCAGGGCGGTGAGGAATTCATAAGACAGATAATGGACGGACGTTCCTTCGCCAAGGGCGACACGATCACCCTCAGCGTGATGGGGAACAAGATAGAACTGGTGGTCACATCATTCTCACCTTCGGCCGAAGCAGTGACGATGACATCGTCCACGGAGGTTAAGATCAACGAGAAGCCCGCCTCGGACTCGGGTGACATACCGAAGGTCACATACGACGACATAGGCGGCCTCGGTGACGAGGTGAAGAAGATCAGGGAGATGGTGGAACTGCCGCTGAGACACCCTGAACTGTTCAAGAGGCTGGGTGTGGAAGCACCGAAAGGTGTACTGCTTCACGGACCGCCAGGAACCGGTAAGACCATGCTGGCCAAGGCAGTGGCGGGTGAGACGAGCAGCAACTTCACCTACATCGGTGGACCTGAGATCATGAGCAAGTTCTACGGTGAATCGGAGGGCAAGCTCAGGGAGATCTTCAAGGAAGCGGAGGAGAACGCTCCGAGCATCATATTCATCGATGAGATAGATTCCATCGCACCCAAGCGTGACGAGGTGTCAGGAGAGGAGGAGAGACGTATCGTAGCTCAGTTGCTGGCACTTATGGACGGACTGAAGTCCAGAGGCAAGGTGGTCGTCATAGGAGCGACCAACAGACCCAACTCCATAGACGAGGCGTTGAGGAGACCCGGAAGGTTCGACCGTGAGATCGAGATCAACATACCGGACAGGAACGGAAGACTGGAGATATTGGAGATCCACACCAGGGGCATGCCCCTCGCGGACGATGTCAACCTAGATGAACTGGCAGACAAGACCCATGGTTACGCCGGAGCGGACCTGTCCGCATTGGCGAAGGAAGCTGCCATGGCGGCCCTCAGGAGGATCCTACCGGATGTCAACCTGGAAGCGGAGGAGATACCCGTCGATGTGCTGAACAAGATACAGGTCAACAGGGACGACTTCAAGAGTGCCCTGAAGGACATGCAACCCTCGACCATGAGGGAGGTGCTGATAGAGAAGCCCAACGTCAAATGGGACGATATCGGCGCACTTGAGAATGCCAAACAGGAACTGAAGGAGGCTGTCGAATGGCCCCTTAAGTACTCCAAGGTGTTCGAGCACATGAACGCCAGACCACCGAAGGGCATACTGCTGTACGGTCCCCCAGGAACCGGTAAGACCATGCTGGCGAAGGCTGTGGCCACCGAATCGGAGGCGAACTTCATAGCCATAAAGGGTCCGGAGTTCCTGAACAAATGGGTCGGCGAATCCGAGAAGGCGGTCAGAGAGACGTTCAGGAAGGCGAGACAGGCCTCGCCCTGTGTGATCTTCATGGACGAGATAGACTCCATCACACCCGAGAGGGGAACCGGAAGCGACAGCAACGTCACCGAGAGAGTGATATCCCAGATGCTCACCGAGATGGATGGTCTGGAGGCCCTGAACGACGTCGTGGTCATAGCGGCCACCAACAGGCCCGACATAATGGACCCGGCCCTGCTGAGACCCGGAAGATTCGACAAGAGCATCTTCATCGGACCGCCGGACAAGGAATCCAGGGAGAAGATCTTCGCCATACACACATCCAAGAAACCGTTGGCCGACGATGTCGACATCCCCAAACTGGCGGAGCTCACGGATGGATGCACCGGTGCGGACATATCGGCGATATGCAACGAAGCGGTCATGAACGCCGTCAGGGAACTCGTCAGGAGCGGCAAGGTCCCCAACGACGATGAGATCGGTGACTGCAAGGTATCGATGAAGGACTTCGAGACCGCTCTTGAGAAGATCGGTCCGAAGGCAAGGGATAAGCTCAAACAGTACGAAGGATGAACCCATAATACATACCCAGAGGTGCCAAAATGGTCTGTTTTCGAGATCATCGGGGCACCTCGTCCCCCCTTCTATATAACCAAAAGCTTTATCAAATACATGGAGTTCCACTCAGACAGGTAATAATCATGAAAGGTTTCCGCGTTACAGGTTCCTTTGCAGACGCAAGACAGGGTCAGCAGCCCTTCTCGGTAGAGGTCGCGGCGGACAACGAAGCTGCAGCCAAAGAGCAGATCGTTTCCACCATGGGCAGCAGGCACAAGGTCAAGAGGTGGCAGATCACCGTCAACGAGATCTCAGAGATCTCCAACGACCAGATCGAGAACCCCGTCGTCAAATACAAAGTGACCGGAGAATGAACACATGAACGACGATGAGCTCCGTCAGGCAATGACTACTCTTGAGACACTCAAGATGCAATTGGATGCGATGACGCAACAGCTCAAATTCTTCCAGCTCTCCCTTGAAGAGACCCTGAGGGCACACAGTACCCTCGATGCCTTCGCCAAAGCGAAGGAGGGCGAGGAGATCCTGGTCCCTGCAGGAGCATCATCGTTCGTCAAGGCCACGATCACATCCGAGAGGAAAGCGATCGTGGGCATAGGCAACAAGGTATCCATCGACATGGACATCGAGGATGCGGCAGCATACATGAAATCCAGCGCTGAGGAGGTCCAGGAGGCCATCAAGAAGCTCTCCGAGGCCATCAACGAGACGGATTCCAGGGCCAGATCCTTAGCGGTGTCGATACAGAGCGAATACGAGAGAAGACAGAAGTGAGTTGATACTCATGTTCGATTCCCTCAAATTGAAACTGAAAGGGATCTTCAAGAAGGCCCCTGCCAAAATTGCCGAGACCCCTGAGGAGAAAATAGAGCCTCAGGTACAAACCACTACACCTACACCTTCTACAACGGCCCCCGCACCGGAACCATCCGTCCAGGAACAGCCTAAAGAAGAGCCCAAGAAGGAGCTCTCCAGAAAGGAACAGAAGAAGCTGGAGAAGGAATCCAAGAAATCGGCTTCCAAGAAACAGCCCGACCAGATGCTGACGGACAGCTTCTTCGGCAAGAAGATCAAGGAGAACAACCTGGAGGAACTCCTGTGGGAACTGGAGATAGCACTTCTTGAAGCTGATGTAGCACTTCCCGTGGTCGAGGAGATCAAGGAAGGCGTGAAGAAGAACCTCGTGGACAAGAAATACTCCCATGATCACACCTTGGAGGAGATCGTGGAGCTCTCCATCAAAGATGCGGTCAGGAACGTCCTCAAACTGAACGAGTTCGACTTCGATGCCTGGTTCGAGGAACAGTCGAGACCCACGGCGATCATGTTCGTAGGTATCAACGGTACCGGTAAGACCACAGCTATCGCGAAGATAGCGAACCGTCTTATGAAGAACGGACACACCGTCGTACTCGCAGCAGGCGACACTTTCAGGGCAGGCGCCATAGAGCAACTTTCGATCCATGCCGACAAGCTGGGATGCAAGATCGTCAAGCATTCACAGGATGCGGACCCTGCCGCGGTGGCATTCGATGCCATAGAGCACGCCAAGGCGAAGATGCGCGATACCGTCCTCATTGACACAGCAGGACGTATGCAGACCAACAACAACCTCATCGATGAGATGAAGAAGATCGTCAGGGTATCCAAACCCGCACTGAAGATATTCGTCGGGGACTCCCTAGCAGGTAACGATGCGGTAGTCCAGGCGAAGGCCTTCGATGACGCTATAGGTGTGGATGCCATCATCCTGACGAAAATCGATGCGGATTCCAAAGGCGGTGCTGCATTATCTATAGCACACACCATCGGCAAACCCATAGCCTTCGTGTGCAACGGACAGGAATACGACGACATCGTGAAGTTCAACGCCGATTGGATGATCGACCGTCTCTTCAGCGAAGAATGATCCGATGTTCGTAGCCGTCGATGATACGGATTCTGTCAAAGGCAACTGCACCACGTTCCTATGTACCGAGATCATCAGGGAATTGCGTGACCTGGACCTGATCGGTTTACCGCGTCTGGTACGTCTCAACCCTGCCGTACCGTGGAAGACCAGAGGGAATGGATCACTGGTCATGGAGTTCGGTCACGGTATCGGCAGAAGGACATTCATCGGGATGCTGGAAGGCGAGGATTTCTACTGTTACGAATCAAAGGATGATTACGAACCAGACTACAAGGAGATAATGGACAGGCTCATCCCGTTGGTGGAGAGGTATCACGAGGATGATGCCGATCCCGGATTATTGATCTCATCGGTCAGACCGGACCCCTCATTCTACAGAAGGGGAGTGACCACCATCATGGACAGGAAGGATATCGATGCCGAACTGTCAAGGATCGGTGCTCTGACATTCACCATAGGCAACGGCAGAGGACTGATCGGAGCCACATGCGGTCTCGCCTGGATACCCAACGACCATACGTTCGAACTGTTGGCTTACAGGCAGAGGGACAGATGGGGCACCCCCAGGGACTTCGATCCCATTTCTGTTAGGGATATGGAGCACGGATTCCCAACAACATTCAACAGTTGGGAGGACAGGGAGAACAAGGTCGCTATGTTCCCAGCAACACCCTGCCCAGTCCTCTATGGACTGAGAGGGGATGTGATCGAGGATGTGATCTCCGCATCCCGTACCCTGAAGACTGAGAGCATCTACAGATGGTTCGTATTCCTTACAAATCAGGGTACGGATGACCACATCATATCAGATTATAACGAACTGATACCGAACAGGTCGTATCTGGTCCGCGGTACCGTATCGTCATATGCACGCCATATCGAAGGCGGACATGTGTTCATCGACATGGACACCAGATACGGAAAGGTCACATGCGGCGCATACGAACCATCCAAAGAGTTCAGAATGGTATTCGATCATCTCGTACCCGGTGACACCATCCAAGTGATGGGCGAGTTCAGAGAGACACCTAGCACCCTAAACGTGGAGAAACTGAATGTCATATCGGTATGCGAACATATGGTGAAGGTGTCGAATCCGCTGTGTCCGTCATGCGGACGCAAGATGGAATCCATCGGAAAGGATCAGGGATACCGTTGCAGGAGATGCCACACGAAGGAGAAGGATGCCGTCCGCGAGAGCAGGATGAGATGGGTTGTCCCTGGATGGTACGAACCGCCCACATGTGCACGCCGCCACCTCTCCAAACCGTTACAGAGGATGGGTGTCGTCCAACCGGTTGAATTCGTTAATCGTCGTAATTGAACATCGACAATATTATATAAATCAGGCATAGTAAACGCACCTGATAACATGGATGAAGTCGTAATCCTCAGTGCGAACAGGACAGCGATCGGAAAGTACGGAAAGACCCTCTCAAACTTCAAAGCGACCGACCTCGGTGCGATGGTCGTCAGGGAAGCGGTCTCGAGGGCCGGGGTCCAACCGGAAGATATCCAGGAATGTATCATGGGCAACGTCATATCCGCCGGTCTGGGTCAGAACCCTGCGAGACAGGCGGCCGTACATGGGGGACTCCCTGTGGAGATCGGATCCTTCACCGTCAACGCGGTATGCGGTTCCGGTATGAAGGCCATGATGCTGGCTGCCGATGCTATCAGAGCCGGAGAGTACGACTGCATAGTCGCAGGCGGTATGGAATCGATGTCCGGTGCACCGTATCTCATGCCGGGTGCAAGGTTCGGATACAGGATGAACGACCAGGTCGTCAAGGATTCAATGGTCCATGACGGACTCTGGGACATATTCAATGACAAGCACATGGGATTCACCGGGGAGATCGTCGCTGACAGGTTCGGCATCTCCAGGGAAGAGGCCGATGAACTGTCGTACCAGAGTCACATGAAGGCCGCCAAGGCCACCGAATCCGGTGCATTCAAGGACGAGATCCTCCCCATAACAATCAAACAGAAGAAAGAGGAGATCGTATTCGATAAAGATGAGGGAATAAGGGCCGATACATCCGTTGAAGCATTGGCTAAACTCAAACCCGCATTCAAACAGGACGGTAAGGTCACCGCAGGGAACTCTTCCCAACTGAGTGACGGCGCATCCGCACTTGTCATAGCATCGGCCTCATACGCCAAGGAGCACGGACTGAAACCCCTGGCCACCATCGAGGCATATGGAGAACGCGGGGTGCTGCCGGAATACATCATGGAAGCACCCATCCCGACAACGAGGCACGTACTGAAGAAGGCGGGTATGACCATCGATGACATCGATCTCTTCGAGCACAACGAGGCGTTCGCAACGGCATCCTGTGCTGTGAAGAAGGAACTGAACGTCCCTGACGAGATATTCAATGTCAACGGCGGTGCCGTCGCACTCGGACACCCGATAGGCTGTTCCGGTGCCCGTGTCATGACCACACTCCTCTATGCATTACAGAAGAGGAACAAAGAGGTGGGATTGGGCACATTGTGTCTCGGAGGAGGCAACGCTGTGACCATGATCATCCGCCGCTGTTGATAGATTCATATCCTAATTGATACATCGAGGGAACATGGAACCGAAAGATATCTTCGATAGGATCGATGGATCGAGAGAGGATATCATCAGGGATGTCTCTAAGTTAGTGAGCATCCCTGGGATCGGTCCTGCGAATGACGGGACCGGAGAATCCGAACGTGCCGATTGGATAGAGGGATACCTCAGGGACTTGGATTTCTTTGATTCTGTCGAACGTATGGATGTACAAGATGAGGATGTCCTCAGATCCAACGTCATCGCCCTGAAGAAAGGTAAGAAGAAGGGTACAGTATGGCTCATAGCCCATATGGACACGGTGCATCCCGGTGATCCTCTCCTATGGAACCATCCGCCTTTCGAAGCGTTCGTAGAAGGCGACAAGATATACGGACTCGGTTCGGAAGATAACGGACAAGGATTGATCGCCGCATTGTATTCCGTCAGATTCATCGGTGATGTGGAATTGCAGGGATACTCGATCGGTCTAGCATTCGTTGCAGATGAGGAAACAGGCAGCAACTATGGTATTATCCATCTTCTTGATAAAGGAGTGTTCAGTAAGGATGATTTCATCCTCGTTCCCGATTGGGGAAGTCCGAACGGAGAATTCATAGACATCTCCGAGAAGAACATACTCTGGCTGAAGATCACCGTAGAAGGGATTCAGGTACATGGCTCCACACCTGACAAGGGATTGAACGCATATCGCATCGGTGCAAGATTCCTTACCGATCTCGTCGATGGATTGTATGAAAGATACAACGACAAGGATCCCATATTCAGACCGACCGGTTCTACCTTCGAACCCACCAGAAGATCCGTGACCACGGACAATATCAATGTGATACCCGGAAGAGATGAATTCTGGATGGATTGTCGTATTCTGCCCGGATACGATCTGGAGGATATCATATCCTATGTGAAGGATGTCGCTGAAGAACGTTCAAAAAGAACAGGTGCGAAGATATCTGTGGATGTAGTTCAAAGATTAGCCTCGGGCCCCTCCTCTTCCACTGGAACCTATGAATACGATTCACTTAAGAGATCGATATCGGAGATCACCGGTAGAACGGTCAAAGAAGCAGGGATAGGAGGAGGTACATGCGCCAATTTCTTCAGGAAAAAAGGAATCAATGCATATGCATGGTCCAGTGAAGGCGATTCCCTCCATAAACCGAATGAATACGTTCTTATTAGTAACATCATGACGGATGCGAAAGTATTCTTCAGATTATTCAATGAATTATGCATCAATAATCATTGATCTTCGATATGAAGAAGATATTACCATCCTCAGAATATCTTCCACAGAATGAATGCAATGAATCATCAGGCATTTCATTGGAGAATGATCTTATCGAATTCCCTTCACTGTCATTTATGAAGAATATGAAACCATTATCGTTTTGATGGATATCATCAGCGAATCCGATTATCGATTCCTCATCATCTGGAATATGTAATGATGATAATAGTATCAGTATGATGACGATGACAATAGCGAATATGGAATATCTGTCCATATT
>JAFSYZ010000249.1 GCA_017455785.1 Candidatus Methanomethylophilaceae archaeon | reverse complement strand
CGTGGAACGGATCGCACGGCCACTCCGGGTTCAATCCCTCGGACGAACGTCCCGGATATGCTCCCACGTGGTCGTACTCTGGCGCTAGCGTATCTAATATCCAGCAGATGTCCTTTTCAGCCATTTTATCGCTCCTTCTGACATGAAGAACGATCCTGTGACAAGGACGTTCTCCTCTCTGCGTATCTCCATCGCCCTATCTATAGCATCCGATATGTTAGGGATCTTCTCAACATCGATGACGTGTTTGGAGACCTCTTTGAACACCTTGTCGATATCGGCCGCCCTCTCTGATTCGGGGTTAGTGACTATCACTTTAGAAGCAATCTCGGACAGGTTCTTTGCAATCCCTTCTATGTCTTTATCAGACAATAATCCGAATACGACGGTCACTTTACCGTAGATGCTAGCTATGTTCCTGAATGCTGCTTTGCTGCCTTCGAATGTATGTGACACATCGATGATCATCGGCATGCCTTTGACCTTCTGCAGTCTGCACGGCCACTTCAGTTTCGATAGACCTTTGATCTCATCCTCCGTCGTGATATCGACATCGGGAAGATTACGTACGGCCTCCAAGGCCATGGAGGCGTTGATGATCTGATAATCCCCAGGTACACCTATGGTGTACTCGATACCTTTGTACTCCATCTTGGTCGATGTCTTCGACAGCGATATCAATCTGGGTATGTCCGGAATGATGAGTTCCGAATCCAATCCGTAGGCCACATCCCTTATCACTTCGAGTATGGGGCCTTTGTTTATCGTGATGACAGGAACACCTTCCTTGATTACCCCTGCCTTCTGGTAAGCGATCTCCTCGATCGTGGAACCGAGATACTCGGTATGCTCCATGCTGACGTTTGTGATCACAGTGACATCAGGATGTATGATGTTGGTGGCATCGAACCTGCCTCCCATACCCACTTCTATGACAGCATACTCCACCTTCTTGTCCCTGAAGTAGAGGAATGCCATCGCTGTGGTGGCCTCGAAGAAGGTGCACTGCATATCATCCTTGCGCATGTCCTCGATGTGGTCCCTGACGATCTTGGCGTACTTCGCCAGATCCCTATCTGATATCTGCTTTCCCGAAACGGATATCCTCTCGTTGAACTCGATGATGTGGGGTGATGTGTACAGACCCGTCCTGAATCCGGACGCGCTGAGGATGGATGCGATCATGGAACATGTGGAACCCTTTCCATCGCTCCCCGCTACATGTATGGTCCTGAACGAATCCTGCGGATTGCCCAATCTGTTCAGTAATTCCGTGATATTCTTCAGTCCGAGCTTGACACCGTGTACGGTCAGACCGTACAGCCACTCGATGGCGTCATCCTTTTGCATCGCTCCACCCTCTGATAAGTTCGTTAACGGTCATTCCCCTGGATTTGGCCATCTTCCTGAAGAGGTTCATGGCACCGGAACCGTACTGTGCGGCCTTCTTCTTCTTTGCCGCGACTTCAGGCTGATGGATGTTCTCAGCTACTTTCCTTAAACACTCCTTCCTGACCTCTCCGGGCATGAGGTCCTTCATGTCCATCTTCGATACTATGTCGGTCACCCTCTTGTCCAAGTAAGGATAGAGGACGGTCTTTCCGAAATGACCGCTGACTGCTGCTTCATGTGATAATGTATTGGTAAGCAATCTCACCATATCCGCCTCACGGGTGTCCCTGAACTCTTCCTCGGACAGTCCGATGTATTTGGAATATCCTGCAAATAGCTCATCTGCACCCTGTCCTCCGAGTATGATGCTCTCCTTGCAGTTCTTCGACACGTAGTAAAGAGGGATCTCGAATGACAACGTAATAGGATCGACGGTACCAGTGATCGAGATCATGTCCTTGATACAATCCTCAAGATCGATATCAGTGATCCTCAGCTCCTTCCAATCCATCCCCAGGATCTTCGATACCTCCTTGGATTCCTGGATGTCGTATGCATCCTCCACACCTGCGGTGTAGAGGGTGACGGAGTGTGCGAACTCCCTCACCATGGTGGCGACGATCCCGCAATCCAATCCTCCTGAGAAAGCCACGGCTACATCCTTTCCCTGCACCATCCCCTTGATGACTTCTCTAAGGGTGGATGTGAGCTCTTCTGAGGCGTCCAGATTCTTTGGATTGTGTTCG
>JAFSYZ010000248.1 GCA_017455785.1 Candidatus Methanomethylophilaceae archaeon | reverse complement strand
CCGCCGTTTGACAGTTAGAGCGTAATGCAATCTCCGACCCGATCTCTCTTTTCGGATTGCTGGCAAGTTTCATAAGCGGCCACGGGATGCTTAAAGTGACCAAACTACAAACAGGCCCCGTGGCCGTCTTTCCTGTATCTTTGCAAGAACATAAAGGTACGGTTCGTGAGCCTGTGTGTTTGGCGGGAAAAGGATATGATTTGACCCGTTACAGGAACAAGATACACACAAACATACCGGAACCGAACGACAATGTCACGATGACCATGGGCAACAAGACTGTGGTCGATGCTGTGTTCGCCGACACGGGATTGGATGTCTTCCTCAACGGACTGAAGAGGTCTCAGGGCAACTCCGTTGCCGCTGAGACCGCTGCGCTGGTCTCAAATTCGGTGGAGATGACGGGAATCTCCGTGAACAGGATAGACAGGATCCTCGAAACAGATGTGATACGTACTGAGTACGGACTCGGTGCGAATGCACCCAGGTCGATATATCGCACCATAGAGCGTCTTGGAGAGAACTCCGATGTCATCGTGAAGTACCTGGGCAACGTACTGAAGACGAAGTACGGTGTGAAGATGGACACGACGTTCATGGATTGGACCTCATTGTTCTTCGAAGCTCCGCAACAGGGTATCGTGAGGGTAGGTTATTCAAGGGACCACAGGCCGGACAGGCCTCAGGTGACGATAGGATTGAGCATGGACAGGGAATCCGGGATGCCCATAGGGCTGACGGTTAATGCAGGCAATATCTTGGATGTCACGCATTTCGAGGACACGTTCGGACAGATCAGGCATCTTCTTCCGGAAGATGCGATGATCGTGTTCGATAACGGAGCATACAGTCGTAAGAACTCCGCCCTCCTTGACAAGGAGGGCGTGGGTTTCGTCACAAGGCTGCAGCTGAACACATCGGATGATAAGTTCGTCAACACGCATAACGGGGATTGGATACGTATCGATGATATCCTGTCGTATCAGCTGCTGGAAGGCAATCTGAAGCGCCGGAGGTACATCTTCAGGAACGAGAAGCTCAGAGCGGATGTTCTTGCGAGATACAGGAGGAAGGCGGAACGTGATTGGGAGGAGATGGAGATCATCCGGAAGAACATAGACATCGGGAAGAAGCCCAGGAAGAAGTACAGGAACTCCAACTGCTTCGTGGATACCAAGCTGTCGTACCTGTTCCCTCTTGACTGTTTCTCAAAGGAAGAGGCGATCGGCCATGCGGTGGACCGCATGGTCACGGGCAGAGAGGGATTATTCGTGCTCCTGACGAACCGTCCGTTGACAGCTGAGAAGACGATCGAACTGTACCGTGCGAGGAACCGGGTGGAGAGCGCATTCAGGGACCTGAAGCACGGCATAGACTGGAGACCGGCCAGATGCACCAACGAGAAGGCGATCAAGGGTAGGATCCTGATAAGTTTCCTGGCCCTTTTCTGCATCTCCATGATACGGTTCCTCCATCCGGAATACAGGAACAGGACGGCGGAATCGATATGCGAGGAACTGGGCTCGTTCTCACTTACGGTCCTGGTGAAGGAAGGGGAGCCCAAGAGGCGCATATTCAGCAATTTCGTGCCCCTGATCAGGCTCCTGAGAGCCAAGATCAAGGGCAAAATCGGCGGAATCCCGAGGAATCAGACCTACTTGGACACCTTCTGAGCCCTCATTTCCGTAAGTGAGAACGAGGCAGAGGCCTGCGGATAACGAGCAATCTCAGCGATAGCTAGGTCTCAATCAGGCGTAAATGTCAAACTCGCGCTATAAGGATCGGCCAGTTCCTTCTAAAGGATAATGTCCAATTTATCTTATCAGAATGAAGGTCATCTACCATTCCCCGAATGTACATCATTAACACAAATACAAGGTTGAATATTATAAAAGAACACATAGACAGAACAAATAGTTGATTTGCTGGATTCTGATCTATGATTATTCCAGCGTTGTTGAAAAGTGTCAATCCTCCAGTTATTGCAATAACAATAGAAGAAAAAATCCCAAGTATTGCTACGTTTTGGGTTTGTAGTTTTTCAATTTTTATGATGGCGTTTTCGTATTTATCCGAGAGTTCTTTGTTCTTTTTCTCTAGTTTTTCCATATCTTCCTTGTTCTTTTTTGATTTATTTCCTCTACGGGATTCAAGGCTCATGTGATCACTTAGTTTTAGAATATTGCCGTAAATCTGGGCCGCCCTATCGTCCTTTTTGATCAGATTGCGAAAGACTTCGATATTCTCGACTAATAATTCACGTTTCTGAAAGTCAAGTTCTTCCATCATGGGTCCAATTTCAGAATACATGTGACGATATTCATTAGAGTACAATTCTATGAAATCGCGTAAGAGTTCTTCATAAATTGAAGAAACATCCTCTCTACTCGAAAGTTTTTCTATAATGGAGTGAAGTTTTGCATTTTTATTGTTGACAATTTCATCGTCAAGAGGCTTAATTAAATAATCATTCAAGTTTAAACCTCGGACAGTCGTATTTGATGATTCTATCAAATGGGATTTCTATGTCCATGATGCCATCTTTATAAACGCTATTCCATGATCCACACTCATCATGAGCCAATTTTATGATCTCGGTTAAAGTTTTGTTTGAATATTCTTTGAAAACCAAATCAATGAGAGATTTTAACTCCTTGTTTATTTGAGGTTCTGTTTTCCCTAATGGTCTGTAAATCGGCATAGCGGCGTAAGTTCTATACATATAGTAAACATCTTCAACAACAGGCCCAAATTTCCAGGCATAGAATTTGTTATCAAATAATCTCTCACCAGTATTGTTATAGTGGAGAATCCAAGCGAAATACAACAACTTCTGTAATTTGATATTGGTCAGCGGTTTTCCTTCATCCGCATATTTTTTTACTAAATGATACGCAATATCGAGAGCATTTGAAGTCGCCATCTTCAGTCCTCGTATGAATATGTCTATTCACCAATAAAAATGGTGTACACGACAAGATCATCAATTGACAATGATCTAGAAGATTGTATTAATACACGTATTAATACACTATTTACCACAATTATTCATACTCATTCAACGATTTCTGACATAGGTGATGTTTTGAAAGGCGAACCAAAAGAGGAAAGCAATCTGAAACCGCCAACGAATGAGGAATCGAACGCAGAGACCGAGGAGATCCTGGAGAATGATCAGGAGTTCACAGAGGGCGGTTCCAAGATCGTTCATGCCAAGGTCCTCACGAATTGGGATGATAAGAAGGAATGAACACAATCGCTGGCCGTTGTTCATCACATCGGCCAGCACAATATCTTTTTCGTAGCTTTTGTACGATTGGCGATACCTGAAATCCGTTTTTCGTCGAGTGTTTTTCAACAGAAATAACGGACATATCGGTTTATATTATAATTTTAAATATAAACTAGAAACGCATACTGTTCTTTAGAGATCGTTTCGGCTCATCACTCCAAATGATCTCTTCAATGGACCTTTCGGGGGAGTAGTTCGCCATTTCTTCCCCGAAGTCCGCCCATATCTTTTCGTATTTCGCAAAAAAGAAACTTCTTAAATAACAGGTGCAAATAGTCATTTTTCGGCGAGCTAAATGACATTCTGTAATAATTGTGGAGCTGAGATCGTCGGTCAGTACTGTACCAAATGCGGTATAGCCGTTGACGGTCCGATCGAGGGTCCGAAGAAGGACGATAAGAAGAAGACGATCGCTCTAACGGTCGTGCTGACGTTGGTCTTTACGTTCATCGCGATGTTCGCGATCATAGTGGCGTTGGGACCCTACGACACATCCGATCACGATGAGGCGGTCAACGGTACATGGTACTACAAAGCGGTACCGACGTACACCAAGGACGGGAAGACCGTGTACGAGGGTTCCCTTGTCATAAAGGTGGTTGACGGTGAGCTGAAGGAGTTCACTCCAGTGATCACATCGAGATCCACGGAGGGTTATCATCCCGATGATAGAAGGCCAGACTGGGCAATTTCATCGTCAGTGGAGTTCATACCTGGTTCGGATCTGTGGAAGATCAGACAGAAGCTTAAATCGTATCCGTATCTGAGCGAGATGGGAACGGCCTTCACAGCGTTCTACTTCTACAGTGATACGGTTCTGGCGTACAATTTCGAGTGCGATGATTACGATTGGTATGTCAGAGAGGACGGAACGATCCTGGAAGTCAGATTACATCCTACGATCGCACCAACTTTGATGGAGTTCTACAGGTACTGATTTATTTTATAATTATAAATAAAACCGCTTATTCATTTTTTCTTGTTCTTCTACTATATATTTAAATGTCAAACCAAGGACCTTGGGACCTTGGCACCCAAGCTCCTTGTCTCCTTGTCTCCTTGTTTTTGCACCTGTTTATATTATTATCAATCCATTGTTCGTCAAGGAAATCTTTGGACAATCGAAAGGTGATTTGAGATGAATGGTGGTAAAATGATCAGAATGCTTGTTATCCTGTCCTTTGTAGTGATGATAACTGCATCATCAGCAGTAGTATTCTCAGAAAGAGGAACGGATAATGTAGCAGCCGATGAAAGTTTCATCCATGATGATTCTATCGGTATTGACTCTCTTGAAAACTATAGTGAATCAGCAGATCCCAATCTACCAATATATTACGACACAGGTTCGGTTGACAATCCGCTTTCCGAACTCTCAGGATTACTTATAAACGAGTTTGCAAACAAAGTAGGAGATTATTACTTAGCCAACGGCGGAGCTGTCAACATTCCTGAATTTAATGAAGATGGAATAAGGATTTTTGCTAAAAGTGTGACGTCTGGCCATGGCATATCCATATACAATGGTGGATTAATTGGAACAGCTACAACCAATGGTTATGTCGATGTTGTAATCGATGCTACAGAAGTAGGAGATGGAAGCACAACAAAGAGGATCTATATTGTCGATGCACCAGTTTCTACATACACAATAACTTTGGCAACTACAGGGGGTTCAGGATATTGGACCTATGCCTATGGTTCGGAGATAGTCTCTAATGTCACTGTGTCGGAAGGAACAACCTACTATACTTTTGGATATGATGTTTATCTAAGCGATGGGAGAGTATTCTATTCTCATTGCAGCGATAATACGCTGTATGTAATATCTGCAATATCTCCAAACACACCTTCAGACACAGCAATAACATCAGATCTTACGATTACTGTCACGATCTCACAAAGACCTACTGTTGTCTATCAGTTGTCATATAGTGCGAATGGCGGTAGCGGCGCACCAGAAACTCAAAAATCACCATCTGTTACCCTTACTTCATATTCATTTACCGTACCCAGTACCACACCGATTAAAGCGGGATATAAGTTCTCAGGGTGGTCATTTGATTCAAATGCTTCTTCCTCCAGCTATGTGGGTGGAGATAGCGTAACATTATCCTCCTCAAATCCTTCAAGGACACTTTATGCAGTGTGGCAGGTCGATAGTACAGTAAATTTCTATACGGTATCATTCGCGGTCAGTCCAAGCGATGCTGGAAGAGTGACCTCAACGAGCATTTCCGTTCCTGAAGGAACATCAATCTCGGATTCGGGTTCCACACTGACTTTCAGAAAATCTGGCATGACCGACAAGATCGTAACGGCCATACCTAATGACGACAATTCACAGTACAGCTACCAGTTCTCGCATTGGAGCCTCACAAGCGGAACGATCACATCCAATACCTCCATCGTAGCACATATCAATGTGATCGACAAGATCGACACATTTTATGTCGATTTCAACGCGGAAGGAGGTTCATCTTGCGATCGGATGGAGGCCCATCCATCGATAACGTTGCCGACGACAGTTAAGAACAACTATACGTTCGATGGATGGTACCTCGGAACTCAATTGGTGGGAGATGCTGGAGATACATACACTCCTTCGGGTGATGTCACTTTGGTGGCCCATTGGACGCCTAACACATCCACGACAATAACGGTGCAGTTCATAACCAACGGAGGTTCCGAATGTGCTCCTATCGAAGCGACTACGGAATCTCCTGAGATAAAATTGCCAAGTACTACAAAATCTGACAGTTCCTTCATGGGTTGGTTCACTGAATCCACTGGCGGAACAAGAGTAGGCGGTGCTGGAGACAAATATACGCCTGAAAGTAACATAATCCTCTATGCTCACTGGTCAACATGGACAGTGACCATCAAGCAATACCTTGGTGACTACACATTCACCGCCAAATTCTATCTGAACGGAGTTGAACAGTCCAACATAACGGGTTCCTTTATCTGGAAACTGGACGGCGTTCAGATCCAGGGGGGATCGCAGATAAAATGTCAGCTTCAAGAGACCCCATCCCAAGGGGAGCACATCATCTCATTGACAGCCACGATCAACAACAGTACGGCAGGAGCAATCACCGATGAGCTCAACTTCACGGTGGATCCGGTCACGCCCGAACCCGATCCAGAACCAGAAACGAAGTCCGATGACAACACCATGATCATGGTGGTCGTAGGCGTCGTCATCGGAATACTGGCCCTTTTCGGTATAACGAGGGTAATCTGAGGTGGAAGACATGAGATCCGTCACAGCCTGTAGGTTCCTGTCCGTTCTGGTGGTCGCAATGCTCGCGACGATGCCGATCATCGCCGTCAGCTCTTCATCGGCCGAACCAGCCGAGACGATCACGGAAACGGAGTATTCTGGCCTTACCCCATGGGATAATGTCAACCAGGTATTGTCGATCCCATTCCTCACATTGGGAGCGATGTACACCACGATCGGCAATTGGATCAGAGGGGACATCGGAGAACAGGAGATCGGAGATCCCGATTCCGTCGGCGAATACGCCCAGATGGTCAAATCGAAGTCCATCATCAAGATGATCAACGTCGTCTCATCGTTATCGACGAAGCTCGTCGCCAACGACAAGGAAACATGGTCCCTTACGGAATCGTACATCAACAGGCTCGCGGAGATCTCAGCCTCGACCTTATGGAACTCCGACGCCAGTACCGACCTTCAGGATCCCAACGCGATCCTGGTCTACGCTGGAATCTACGACCTCATCGCCAAGGGCAACGGTAACACGCAGTCGGCATTGGATTGGGGAATGTATCACTCGATGGACGAACTGATAGCGTTATATCAGAACGATCAGCAGTTGTACCGCGACATCACCGCCAGCTTCATCTGGAGTGGCCATTTCAATGATTTCCGCAGCAATCAGCACATGACGCTGGATTTCGAGACCATCTCGAAGGTAACGTCCTCATCCAACAGCATCGTCTATCTGGACCTCGATTACATGTCTAATCTGGACATCGAGACGGGTCTATCCACATCGGCAGGGAAGATCTACTGTAGCGGTATCGGTGCCATCCGTTCGCTGGAAAGCAACGGCTGGACCAACATCAACGGTTCGTTGTCCCTGTCGGTATTGAAGAATCAGGGCCTGTCATCAGGCTGGTATCAGCTTAGGGAGGGCTACACGTACGCTGGACCGTTCTATCCGTCCATGAACGGCAACTCCGCCCCTTGCAGCGGCGGAGCCGTCCTCGTAAACGGGTCGGACGTGGGTTTCCTGACCATCCAGGACGGGAACCTGTACCTGTCCTACAATGGCGGAAACGACACCAACGTGAGCTATCTTACGGTGGCCTACAGGTTCAGTGACAACACAGTGTACACTGGTGGCGGTTCATCCAACAGTTACTATTCCTGCATCTACGAGAACGATGTCATGCTGAAGGACCTGATCTCCGCCTATTCGGTGTACTATGCGGAGCTCTATGAAAGGATCTCATCGGCATCGAGTGCGGCGCATCTGATGTGGAGGATCTCAGGCGACGCCAGATCGTCCAACATATTCCTCTCGCCGTCATCTGTCATTCCGCAGATCAGGGAGTTGGGGTACGATGAGGACATGGCCTACGTCCTCTACAGGGCGGCTCTCGACGAATCCGCCCAGTGGTACGAGAACTACGGGAAGGTCCTGAACGACGGTGAAGTAACACTATCTGAGGAATCCCTGAAGCTCACGTTCTCAGGGAAGGTCTTCGACAAGAGCGGTAACGTGACATCCGTTTCGGATACCTCGTTCATCCCAGTCGTTTATCTGAAGGACTACGTACTGACAGAAGGCCGTAACGAGTTCGATGACAACGCTGGCATCCTGATTGGGGTACAGACTGGTTCCATTTACTACATGACCTTCGGATCGTACTTCACGGTCAATGACAACGGCATCGTCTACGACGGAAGGACCGTCGGTTCCGTAACTCTGCACGTGAAAGGCGTGGAGGAGATTGGAATCCACGATCTTAACAAACCGACGGACCCCACCGTTCCGTCTGTGAAGTCTGGCGATGTACTCTGTGCAATCATAATGGTGGAGTTCGGGGCCATAATCGCACTTGTCAGCCTATTGTTCAGGGCACCGATAGGAATAGCGATCGGTGCTGTCCTGGCGATCCTGGGGATAGTATTCTCAGGCACGATAGCGGACATCCTACTGGGGTTGTTAGGATGATCGGCATTAGATTAAAGTTAGCAGATTTGGGCGGAAAGTCCGCCGTTTCTGTATCAAATCCTATGGAATTGATAAAATGAACAACATGAAACAGAAAATGCTCTCCATGGCAGCACTCGCATTCGCCTTCATCATGCTGGCGACGGCGATCGTTCCCATGGTGGCTACGGATAACTCTTCCGCGGCTTACACACAACAGAGTCCGCAGGAAGTCACTGTTCACATGAGGGTCGGCGACACTTTCACCTATTCGCCCTCAGTGAACATCGCATCGGGTACAGTTACCTACACAATGACCAGCGAAGCTCAGGATGGAGTTAGCTTCACCAGCAACACACTCACAGCTACATTTGCAACATCAGGCACCAAGACCGTCATGATCAAGGCACACTGGGAGTCTGGAACCGCTGGTGGCTACAACAACGTCACACAGGACGCATACCTGAGGATCACCTTCGTCATCGATGAGAGGCTTGCGATCGTCGATGAGACACCCACCAAGATCCTTCTTGTCGGATCCACCGCCAACGCAGGTTCACAGGTCTACGCATTCACAAAGGGAACCGAGTGGACAGGACCTACTGGAGCTTCAGCTTCCAACGTGACCATCGCCACATACGACAGCGCAGCTAACGCAGTCGCACAGAGCAACGCAGTATCTGGACAGAAGTTCGTCTGGGATACGACCAACAGCGCGGTCAAGGTAGGAACCAACGATCTCACAACAGGAACCTACTACGTCAGGCTTAACATCTCATACAACAACTCCTACTCACAGGCGGACACCGCTTACTCCATCCTGACAGTCCTCATTTCCGACGACCTTAAGTTCGTGGAGGAGAACGGAGATGATTTCAGCCTCTTCAGGAACCTCGTAGCGGATTCGGCCAACGCCAACCACAGTGATTCCTGGGCGGTCCGCACCAACCTTGATTCCCTCATCGGAACAGGTGAGAACGACGTTCAGTTCACATCCAGGACCATCACGGCAGTCGAGAACAAGGCAGCACCCTCTGGAGTGACCATCACTGGAAGCCCTGGAACCGCAGCCGCCACACCCACATTCGCCTTCGATGCCTCTGGAATTTCATCGATAACATCCAACTACGCCGAATACCAGTACACCATCGCGGCGGCAGGAACCTACGGAAACGCAACCCTGAGCGAGTCGGCAGTGGTCACATACCACGTCTACGCCTCGGCCAAATTCCTCAACGTCCCCACAGTCGCTTCCACATTGTACGTCAGTCCTTCGGCGGACAACCCCTCCGATGTGACCATCACGGCCACTGTCTCCAACACGGACATGATCACTGTCTACTGGGGAGACGGAACATCGAGCAAGATCAACACCCTGAAGGCCGATAACGTCTCGTACACCGCGAGGCACGTCTACTCCTCACCTGCCCAGTACCTCATATCCGTGGTGGCTGAGAACGACAACGGAACCACCTCTGGAATGATCTACTACGACGGTCTGGACGGACTCACACAGGGAATAACGGAGACGTTCGACAACCTGAAGAACGATGCTCAGAACATCATCGACGAACACGGATGGCTTTTCATCGCACTCATCGTAGTCGGTGCGGTCATGACCGTCGTCTGTCTGATCTGGTACCCTGACTACAGGTTCATCGCCATCGGACTCATCCTCGTCGCCATCGGAGCTGTCATCTTCTTCGGAGGATGGAAATTGCCCTGAGGTTGAACGATAGACGTGGGAAACCACGTCTATCCAAACCTTTTCCGAGGGGGATTTGGAATGAGGAACGTCAAACTGGTGTCTCTGGTCATGGCTCTGCTCATGGCCATCACAGTGGTTCCGATGATCAGCTTATCAGCGGATGCTGGAGACGGCGGAAGGACCATTGAGATAACATCCGTTCCCTCCAGATTCTCCGATGATACTGTTCTTTCGTTCGCATACGGTACATACGTCACCTATTACGAGGGTTCCGATTACGACATAGGACTGTCAATGACCACGAGCGATTCGTTCACCTACACCGTGGTGACGAACATCACATCGTCCGTATCCATATCAGGTACGGCATCGACCTGGTTATCGGTCTCCGACCACACAATATCGGGTTCGCCTTCGGCCGCAGGTACGTATTATCTGACGATCACAGCGGCGGCGAGCACGTCTGGAGTGTCCCAATCGGCCACCCAGACCATCATGTTCACCGTCATAGACAACATCATGATGAGGACTGGGGACCTGTTCTCTTACACAGTAGTCACCAACATCTCATCGACAATTACCGCTTCAGGAACGGGTTCCACATGGTTATCCGTCTCTGATCACACAATTTCGGGTTCGCCGACCACGGCAGGCACATACTATCTGGACATAACGGCGACGGCCAACACTTCAGGGATCTCGCAATCCGCATCCCAACGTTTGACGATCCAGGTCTGCGACCGCGTTTCCGTCACATCCGCTGCTTCGAACGCTTCTGTAGCGGTAGGGGCCGCGTCAGGGACCGTTCTGAAGTCCTTCGTCGAAGGTACGGATTGGGCAGGCCCTTCAGGGAGTACGGTATCATGCAATATGGGCAGTTCAGGACTGTTCACATGGGATTCCTCCACCGAAAAGCTGAAGCTATCAAGGGCGGCGATCACATCTGACGTAGGCACGTACATCGTCTCCTGGACAGTGCAGTATTCCCCGACAGGTTACAAAGAGGCCGACGTTCAGACGCATGTTGTCACGATATCGGTGTATTCCGACCTCGTGATAACATCCGATTCTGGATTCAACTCGTTCGTCGGCAACGGTTCTCACACCTTTGCCATCACGACGAACCACGACAGCGACTCCAACGCATCGATAACGAAGAGTGCGACCATACCATCTGCCATCCAGTCGTACGTTTCGGTATCGAACGGTAATCTCGTGTACAATTTCGACAACTACACGATGTCCTCAGGGTCATCGTGCGACCAGTACTCGATAACCCTTATCGCAAGCGGTACCCTTGGCGATGTAACGCTGTCGCAGGCGACCAAGACCGTCACGGTCAAGGTCTACCCCGTGCTGGAGTTCACCAATCTGCCCACGGTCGCGAACAACGTCACCATAGTGTCCAACACGGCCGACAACCTCGATCTCGTCCTGACGGCAGATATAGCAGGTGCCGAGCAGGTCAGGATCTATTGGGGAGACGGAACCTACACGCAGGTGGACCCGTCCATCGGCATCAGCGTAGGTTACTCCATCAGGCATTGCTACATGGCCGAGGGCGAATATCTGATCTCGATCATCGCCGAGAACGATGTGGGAGACATGAGAGCGAACGTCCTCTATGACGCATTCGACGAGGGATTCTCAGATTTCAACGGAAACGGCCCTAGGAACGATTTCTTTGACGGACACGGGAACTTATGGCTTGGATTCCTAATCGTCGGAATTACGGCCATTCTAGCCTATGCTGTTGCCCTAAGGAACGAATATGTCCTATTCGGTGGAATGACGGCGGTCATACTGTCGGTCATCTTCTACATTGTGGGGGTATCGATATGATCCCCGAATCCTATTCACACTCCGTAAGGAGGGGTCAGATTACAATCGGGACCCGTTTCCCTGTTTTCCGTTCGGTCAATGTCGGCGGCAACTGGAACAACACTTCCAACGCTGGTGTGTCGTATGTCAATGCGAACAACGATCTGAGCAATTCGAACAACAATATCGGGTCTCGCCTGAACTTCATATCAATAATCACGGTAATCCTGACCTTGGCCCTTGCCAAAATAAAAGAACATCCACATTCGGCTGGTACCGTCAATGGGAACGTCGGATGCACCAACGAAGGACATCGGGTGGTGGCATGAGGAGATACGGCGACCTCTATCCAGATGTCTACGGTGTGGGGACATTGCTAGAAGCTGCTAAACAGGCTTGTTCTTCTCGTAAGAACAAGAATGAGGTCGCCAGGTTCAAAGAGGACCAGGATAAGCTTCTGGAGAAGCTCAGACAGTCCCTTATCGACCATTCGTACAGATCCTCGGAGTATCGTATCTTCAAGGTT